>CAJBHN010000034.1 GCA_903952805.1 uncultured Myxococcales bacterium
CCGAGACTGTAGAAATCAGAGCGGACGTCGGGGCTGCCACCCCAGACCAACTCGGGAGCCAGGAACGCGGGCGTGCTCTTGAGCAGCGCCGCAGCGTCGGCGGTCGACGACAAAGACCCCACGGGGAGCGCCAGACCGAAGTCGGCGATCTTCACCCGGCCCTCGTGGACAAAAACGTTGGCGGGTTTGATGTCGCCGTGCACGACCGAGACCGCCCAGGCCGCCCGCAGCCCCTTGGTGACGTCGCGGACGACGCGCAGGGCTTCTTTGATGGGCAGGGGACCCTGGCGGTCGAGGCGCGCCTGCAGGTCCTGCCCCAGCAGCAGCTCAGTCACCAGCAACCATTCGCCGTCGTGTTCGACGAGGTCGTAGCAGCGGGCCACATACGGCGAGGGGATGCTCTTGAGGCGCTCGCCCTCGCTGCGCAGGCGTTGTCGGCGGCCGCTGTCGGACGCCAACTCGGGGCCCAACACCCTGACGGCGACGTGGCGGTCCCGATCTGGCGGCGGCGATTGGGGGTCGATGCACTCAAACACCTGCCCCGCGGCCCCCTGGCCGATCAGGCGGACGATCGGATAGCGACCGACCAATGCCAACACTTCTGCCGACGTCATGGTCGGCATCCGTTCGTCGCTGTTGTCGGCTGCTTGCTGTGCCATCTGCTCCATCCGCGTGCAGCCACCGAAGCTAGCAGGCTGATGGGCAAACCAAGCTCGTTCGTTTCACGTTTTCGGCCGCGCTGGTGGTCGCCGTGCTGTCGTGCGCCAGCGTGCTTCGCCCGGCCGCCATCGGCCTTGGCAGGCCGTTGTCGATGCACCGACGCGTGCGCCACGACAGACCCCGTCCAACCGTTGTCGTTGTCGTTGTCGTTGTCGCCTGCGTCGCCCCGGTACCAGCGTGAGCCAAGCCCCAAGCCCCAAGCCAGGTCACCGTGATCGATCTGGCGATGGCAGCAGCACTGCTGGCTTTGGATTCTCTGTAAAAGTGAAACGTTTCACGTTTCACGTCACATGCGGCCTGCGGCGTCGCAGCCGACCGCCGCGCTCGCGGTCGCGTCTGTCAACGCAAGATGGGCAGGCCGCGTCGCCATGGATCGCGCGCGAGGGCCGAGCCATAGGCCGCCTGGCTGCGCGCCCGGCACCCTCCGTCGAACGATCCACCCCGGTCGCGCAATTGTGTGAACGTCGCGCCCATCGACCACGACGTCGACAGCGGCACATCGCGCACTGACGGCCCATCGTGGGCTGCGCCGAGAAAGCCACATGGGGAGACGCGGCCGTCCAAGCCGATGCTGGCCTGGGTGAAGCCCGCGGCGCACGCGTCGGCGGGGAAGAGGGCCGCGCCGTGTTCGTCGTCAGTGGCGACGGTGCCGCCGGCGGCTTCGACGCGCGCGACGGCGAGGTCCCATTGCTCACGCGACAGCCACAGCTCGGGGCGCGTGCGCGCGGCACCGACGGGGTAGAGAGGGCGAAAGATGGCGGCCTCGGCGCCGACGTCGCGGGCGAGGGCGACGCAGGCGTCCACCTCGTCGAGCAACGCGGGATGCACGGTGAACGCGATGGAAAAAGGTGCCCCGGCGCTTCGAAGAAGCGCGAGGCGTTCGATGACGCGGGCAAAGACGCCGGCCCCGCGGATGGCGTCGTTGGTCGTCGCCGTCGCGCCGTCAAGGCTGACGCTGAGCCAGAGCAAACGATGATCATGCAAGCGGGCCGCCAAGGCCTCGGCAGTGCCAAGGTCGTGAATCAGCCCATTGGTGACCAGGCTTGGCGCGAGGCCGGCGGCGGCGGCG
>CAJBHN010000035.1 GCA_903952805.1 uncultured Myxococcales bacterium
CATCGCAGGCTGGCCGGCGTCGGCCACAACACGCCACGAAGGCCAATGAACCAACTCGCTGTCGTCGAGCAACAGCAGTGGCCGCGGGTGCCGCAGCGTCAGGGTTTCAACGACGATGCCGGCGCCCTCGCAGGCGGCAACAACAGCGTCGAAGGCTGCCGCGCCACGCAGGCGGGGCATGACATCCAGGCGACTCACGCCGCGAAGCGCCATGGCCCTGGCCCACGCAGACAGCAGCTCCGACAGGGGCCGGCCTTCGTCGTCGTCGTCGAATGACGTTGGTGACACGACGGCATCTGGCAGACGACGAATCATGGCCGCCGCCCGCTGCGACTGGCCGATGCGGTCTGGCCTCGACAACAGGCGAGCGACGTCCAGCCCATCGAGTGAGCCGTCGCCGACCAACAGCGTCACCGGATCCACGCGCCCCGGAGCGGAAACCAACCGGACACGGATACCTTCAAAACGCGAGGGCACCTTCTCGGCGACGAGGATGCGTTCAGAAAGGAGCGCCGCGACAACCATCGGGCTTCAATCTAGTTCAGAAGCGACGTCGTCGCCATCGCCTGGCTCGACTGCCTCTGCATGCCGAGCTCAGCTCACGCGAGCACATCGTTGAGGACGAGTTCCTGGCCGCGGCCTGGACCGACGCCGACGATGCTCAAGCGCACACCCAGGCGCTCGGCGATGAAACGCAAGTAGGCCTGGGCTCCGGCCGGCAGCTGGTCGAGCGAATCAAGACGCTCAGGGACGTCGGAGAAGCCCGGGAATGTTTGATATACGGGCTTGACCGCCTGCAGCTGCTGAATGTCATGCGGGAAGTTTCGCAGCATCACACCGTCGAGTTCGTAACCCACGCAAACCTCGAGGTCGCCGTAGCCAGCCAGGATGTCGAGTTTGGTGATGGCGAGGTCGGTGATGCCATTGATGCGCACGGCATAGGCCAGGGCCACGAGGTCGAGCCACCCAGTACGGCGGGGACGGCCGGTGGTCGCGCCAAATTCGCCACCTTTTTGGCGCAGGGCTTCGCCGCGGTCGTCGTTGAGCTCGGTTGGAAATGGACCTTCGCCGACGCGAGTGGAGTAGGCCTTGAGCACTCCGAGCACTCGACCAAGTTGGTGGGGACCAACACCACTGCCGACCGATGCATGGGCCGCCAAACAGTTTGACGACGTCACATATGGGTACGTGCCGTGGTCAAGGTCGAGCAGGGTGCCCTGGGCACCTTCGAACAGGACGCGCTTGCCCTCGGCGATGGCGTCGGCGATGCGGGCGCCGCAATCGTCGACGCACGGCTTGAGCTTCTGCCCCTGTTCCTGCAGGCGGGTGATCATCTGCTCCAGCTCGCCGCCGGTGTAGACCTCCGCGCCGAGGGCCTCCAGAACACTGTTGGCGTACATGACCCCCGTGCGCACGGCTTCGGACACGCGGGCCGGGTGGATGAGGTCGTGGACGCGCAGCCCGCGGCGGGCGGCCTTGTCTTCGTAGGCTGGGCCGATGCCTCGTCCGGTGGTGCCAATCTTGCCGGCGCCGCGAGCGGTTTCGCGGGCTTTGTCGACGCGTTTGTGAAATGGCAAGATGACGTGGGCCTGGTCAGACAGCACCAGGCGGGCGGGGCTGGCCATGTCGATGAGGCCACGGGCCGCCAACATCTCCATTTCCTGGATCAGGACCTCGGGGTCAACGACGCAGCCCGAGCCGATGATGCATACCTTGTCTTTGTGCAGCACGCCCGACGGCACGAGGTGCAACACCGTGCGAATACCGTCGACGATGACGGTGTGGCCGGCGTTGTTGCCCCCATGAAAGCGGACCACGATGTCAGCCTGTTCGCTGAGCTTGTCGACGATGCGACCCTTGCCTTCATCGCCCCATTGCGCACCGATACACACGACATTGCCCATAGACGCCTCCACTTCTTCCGTCGTGTGTCGTCGCAGAACACTGGCGGCAAGGGGGCGCGCGACAATGGGCAGGATATCGAAGGGAGAATACACGTTGTGCAGGTGACCCCTTGAATTTCGGGCCTCAGGTCGCCATCGATAGGCGATGACGTCGACTGTTCCAGCCTCCACCTCCCGGCGCTTTGAGCTGCAAAAGACCTGGCACTTCGAGTCGGCCCGGCATCTGACGGGTATTGCACCGGAGCATCGTTGCAGCCGCGTGCACGGCTCCAGCTTCACCGTCGAGGTCACCGTCGCTGCGCCCCTCGATCCCGTCACGGGATGGTGCGTCGATTTCGACGAAATGAACCAGGCCTGGGCGCGGTTGTACGAGGTCCTCGATCATCGGCTGCTCAACGAGGTCGAGGGTTTATCCAACCCGACCACCGAACTCATTGCGCTGTGGATCATCGAACGACTGCATTTCAGCAGCGGCACGGTCACCAAGGTGAGTGTTGCCGAACTGCCGACCGCCAAGGTCACCGTCTACGCCTGAACACCATGGGTTTTTTCTCCCGCTTCCGCGCCCCGCCTGCCGCGTCGACGACACCGACGACGAGTACGTCGTCGTCGGCAGCCGCAGCCCCGACCGCCGACGCCCAAGACGACCTGCGTGACCTGCTGCGCAGGGTTCGCCAGGTCGAGCTGCGGGCGAAAAAGCAGGTCAGCGCGTCGACGTCGGGAGCCTGGCACTCGCGGTACAAGGGCCGTGGCATGTCGTTTTCGGAGAGCCGGGCCTTTGCCGACGGCGACGACCCCCGTCACGTCGACTGGCTCGCCACTGCTCGTACGGGCGACTTGTTTGTGAAGCAGTTTGTCGAGGAGCGGGAACTCACGCTGCTGTTGGTCGTCGACCTGTCGGCGTCGATGACGACGGGTTCGAGAGCTGCATTGCGCCGCCAGCTGGCAGCCGA
>CAJBHN010000036.1 GCA_903952805.1 uncultured Myxococcales bacterium
ATACCGCTCGCCTCGACGTGCTCGGCGTCGAGCCAGGCGACGCCATCCTGGTCGACGGCCTGGGCGCCGCGGCGACGTCGTTGTTGCGCGCCGGCCATCACACGGTCGTCATCGTCCACCGCGACGGCACCAACACCACCCTGCCGGTCGACCTCGGCTACCAACAGCGGTTGCAGCTGCAGGTCCCCGCCTGGCAGCTCCCCGGGCAGCAGCTGACCACCAACCCGTTGCCACTGCTGATCGGTGGCGTCGTCGCCGGCGTGGCCGTCGTTGGCGTAGCCGCTGGCGTCGTCGTCGCCGCCACCAGTGCCGATCAGTTCAGCCGCGACCTTGGCGTCATTGGCGCCGTGGTCGCCGGCGCCGTCGCCACCGCGGGCCTCGCCGTGGTGACCGCCACTGTCCTTGCCCCACCCACCGACGCGACCATTTCCGCTGACATTTCCGCTGACATTTCCGCTGACATTTCCGCTGACATCTCCGCTGACATCTCCGCTGACATCTCCCCTGACATCTCCCCTGACATCGACCACTCCACCAACAAGGCAGCCGAACCATGAAGCTCTATACCCGCACTGGCGACGACGGCGGCACCGCCCTCTTTGGTGGCGAGCGCGTCCAGAAGGACAATGCCCGGGTATCCGCCTACGGCGCCGTCGACGAGGCCAACGCCGCCATCGGCCTGGCCCATACGGCTGCCGACCTGCCACTGCTGCTGCGAACCGAACTGCTCCTCGTGATGAGCGATCTCTTCGACCTCGGCGCCGAGCTGGCGACCCCCGCCGGCAAAGACGGCGCCTTGAGCGAGCGTCTGGACAGCCGCATCGACACCACCCGCATCACCGCCCTCGAGAACGCCATCGACGACGCCACGGCTCGAGTGCCCCCCCTGACCACGTTTGTGTTGCCCACCGGTGGCGACGCTGCCGCCCGGCTGCATCTGGCCCGCACCATCGTGCGACGCGCCGAGCGCGAGGTTGTGTCGCTCTCGCACAACGCACCCGTGCGCGGCCTCGTCATCGTCTACTTGAATCGCGTGTCCGACGCGCTGTTTGCCTGGGCTCGGCTGGCGGCCCACAGCAACGGTCATGGCGACGTCGCCTGGCAAGCCAAGAAGGGCCCCGGCTGAACGGGGTCGGCGCGGCTGCGCCAACCATGGCGCTCAGGGGGACTTGCCGGCCTTGCGGGCATTGCGCTCGCGTACCGCGGTGGCGCGACCGGCCTTGTTCTCCTGGCGCGAACGACCAAAGGCGACCGCGTCGGCGGGGACGTCGTCGGTGACGACGGAGCCAGCAGCGATGTACGCATCCTGCCCGACGGTGACAGGCGCCACCAGCGTGCTGTTGGAGCCGACGAAGACGCCGTCGTGCAACGTCGTTTGATACTTGCCGTGGCCATCATAGTTGCAGGTGATGGTGCCGGCGCCGACGTTGACGCCCGCGCCGATGACGGCGTCACCGAGGTAGGCGAGGTGATTGGCCTTGCTGCCCTTGCCCAGCACGGTCTTTTTGAGTTCGACAAAGTTGCCGACGTGGGCGTCCTCACCGACGTCGGCCGCGGGCCGCAACCGCGCAAACGGCCCAACCACGGCACGGCTGCGAACGTGGGCGCTGTCGCAGACGCTGTAGGGGTGGATGACGACGTCGTCATCAATGACGCAGTCGGTGATGACGCAGCCCTGGCCAATGCTGACGCGGGCTCCCACGCGGGTGCGGCCATGCAAGGCCACGCTGGCGGCGATGGTCGTGTCTTCGCCGCAGCTGACGTCGCTGTCGATGACGACGCCGGCCTCGTCGAGAATCGTGACACCGGCCAGGCGCAGCTCCAGGACCCGCCGGGCGCGCGCCTGCCGCTCAGCGAGCGCGAGCTGCACCCGATCGTTGATGCCCAGGGTGATGGCTTCGTCGACGTCGAGGCCGACGACGCTGCCGACGCTGCGCTCGACGGCGAGGGCGATGGCGTCGGTCAGATACAGCTCACCGGCGGCATTGTTGCTCGTGAGCTTGGGGAGGCCTTCACGCAGAAAGGCGGCATCGAAGCAATAGACACCGGGGTTGACTTCCCGCAGGCGCCGTTGGGCGTCGGTGGCGTCTTTTTCCTCGACGATGGCGACGATGGCTCCCTGCTCATCGCGGACGATGCGGCCATAGCCACGTGGCTCAGACACCGTCGTCGTCCACATCGCCACCAGGCTGTGGCGCTGGCGGCGAAGGGCGATGAGGGCTGCCAGCCGGGAGGCGTCGAGGCGGGGTGTGTCGCCACAGACGACGAGCACCTCGGCGACGTCGGCAGACAGCGACGGCAACGCGACCTGCACGGCATGGCCGGTGCCGCGCTGTTGGGTCTGCACGACGGTGCGCACGGCCTCACCGTGGCGGGCGCGCAGCACGGCTTCGACCTCGTCTTTGCCGTGGCCGACGACGCAGATGACGTCGACGACGCCCGCCTGGTGCACAGCGTCGACCGACCAGCTCACGAGGGGCTTGCCCAGCACGGCGTGCAGCACCTTGGGGCGGGCGCTCTTCATGCGCGTGCCCTTGCCGGCGGCGAGGATGACGGCAGCGACGCTGCCCGGGGCAACAGTGGCAGTGGCTACGGCGGTGGCGGGCGTGGTCATGGGTCTCGCATAGCACTCTCGTGGCGAACGGACCCATCGTCGGGGCCTGAACGGTGTGAACTTTCCCGACATGTCGGCCAGCGTTCGGTCGCGTTGACGCCTTGGAGGTGAGCGGCGTAACAAGGTCCCTAGAAATCAGGGATTTTCGGAGGTCACACATGCCGAGCGTGGGCGGCGATATCGAGATGATGCCGGTGTCCGATATCGCTCTGTGGGTGGCTGGACGACAGTTCAGCGGCACCCTCAGCGTTCGGCGACGAAGCATCGAATCCCGTTTCACCATGCGCCAGGGCATGTGTGTTCAGGCGTCGTCGACGGATCCGCGCGAGTTCCTCGGTCAGCACCTGATCAACTTCGGTCACATCAACGAAGAGCAGTTGCAGAGGGCCTTTGATACCCAAAAGGAAACGCGAGTCCCCCTCGGGCGCGTCCTCGTCATGGTCGAGGCCTTGACGACGGCGCAGCTGCAGACGGTGCTGTCCTTCAAAACCCGCGAGGGCCTGTTGGAGAGCCTGTGCTGGAACGAGGGCTCGTGGCGCCTCATGCCCGACATCAACGTCGACGCTGAACTCGACTGCGAGCGCCCGGTGGACCTGCGCGAAGCCGTCAGCGAAGGCTCGGCCCGACAGAGCATGTGGGCCGAGATTCGGCGTGTCTTTCCCTCCGACGCCACCCGCTGCGACGTGCTGGTCAACCCGTTGAACGTCGACAGCACCTTCGATCGCCGGTTGTTGCAGCTCATGCGCGATGGCAGGTCGGTCGGCGAGGCCGCCCTCGAGCTGCGGGCGATGGACTTTCAGGTCTATGCCCGCCTGTACGATCTGGCCGGTCGACAAGCGGTGCGACCACTGCTGATGTCGGCGGCGCAGGTCGTGCGAGCGCCACCGGTGCCGGCCCCGGCCCCGGCGCAGATCCTCGCGCCACCCGCCGACCCGGCGCCACCAGCGGCCTTCCCCACGCCAGCGCCAGCGTTCACCGCCCCACCGCCTTCGCCAGAACCAGCCGAAGTCCCCGCCGCCGTGGCCTGGCCCCCGCCGCCCCAGGCATCGTCGTCAGATGGTCCGGCGTTTTCGTCGGGCTTCTCCGTGTCGAGGCCGCTTGGACCCGCCGCACCGTTGCCGACGCCAGCGCCAGTGGTGTCACCACCAAAGGTGCCCCTGCCCGAGGTCGAAATCGATGTCAGCGTCGATGACGACGGCGACCGAGACGACATCTGGCCGACCCCGGCGCCGCCAGCGGCCAAGCCGGCCTGGACACCGCCGTCGGCGCCGTCGCCGTCGCCGCCGCCATCGCCGTCGCGCAGCTTCCCGCAGGCGGCCGCCCGCAGCGACGATGGCTTCGGCACCTACATGATGGTGCGATCCGAGCGCGTCCAGGAAGCACCGGGCGTCATGGTACCGCCGGAAGCAGCCGACCCGGGCTTGGCCCTGCGCACGGCTCTCGCCAGCGGCAACTGGAGCGAAACGCTGCTGATGGCGCAGCGAATCTTGGAGCATGACCCCCTCGACAGCGAGGCCATCGCGGCGTTTCGGGTCGCCGACGCCCAGCTGCGTCGCCTGGAGAAGCAGGGTGCTGGCGCCAGCGACGCCGACTACGAACGCATTCCGACCCTCGCCATGGCCAAGGACGACGTCGCCCGGGCCCATCTCACGTCGAAAGAGCGGTACGTGCTGTCACGCGTCGACGGCCTGCGCAGCCTGCAGCAAATCGCGGCGGTGAGCCCCGTGCAACGGACTGAGTTGCTGCGCATCGTCGACGGCTTCGTCCAACGGGGCGTGCTGCGCTACTGAGCCGCGTCGCTCGCGCCGGGCACGGCGCAGCGTCTGACGTCGACACGCAAGCAACGTGCACCGGGGTTTTTTCGTGTTCGAACTCTTCCACGACATCGCCCAGGCCGAGAGCGCGCGCGTGCGTCGCCTGGTCGTCGACCGTGGCCTCAAGGACCGCGTGTCGTTTCGCAATGTGAGCTTTGACGAGGCGCTCGCCGACCTCAAGGCTCGCGGTGGGACGACGACGCCGGCGTTGTGGGATGGCGAGGTCCTCGTGATGGGCGAAGAGGCCATCGCTGTGCGCCTGCGGCGGGCGTGACGGAACTGCCTGCGGCCTTCATCACCGCAACAGCATCGATATCCCCAGGCTTGGGTGCCCGGAGGCTGTCGTGGCCGAGCGCACATCGGTATTTGTCGTCGAGGGAGCCAACGTTTCGTCGGCGATGAAGACGGCGGTGGCGCCGCAGTCCGGGGTCTCCTGGGTCACCCGCAGCGTCATCGAGGGCGGCCCGCGAAAATTGACCCGACCGCAGCCGTCGATGGCGCCGACCATGAGGAGGATGCCGTCGCCGTCAGCCTGGATGGCAGGCGCCTGCACAGTGGTCGACGTCGGGCGGTCGGTCGCCCTCGCGTCAATGACGGCGACGACACCGCGATAGATGGCCATGACCACGACGCCAGCTGCGACGTCAAACGTGAAGCTGCCATCGCCCGCGGCGACGTCGCGGGTGAAGACGGCGGCCGTCGACACATCGATGAGCTGGGAAGCCACGAGGTCCCAACCCGGTGGCGTCGACGGCGGCGGCGAGCTGTCTTCGGCGACGATGGCGACGACGAGGCGATCGCCCACCAGCGCCGACGGCGGCAGCGTGAGCGTCTTGTCAGTGTCGCCAATGCCCTCCACCGAGGCCACAAAGGCCGGCGGCGCCACGTCGGGGAGACACTGCCGCAGGGTCTGCACGCAGTTGAAACACCCGGAGGGCGAGCCGTCCTGGCTGCCCACGCAGACCATCTGTCCAACCTGCGCGGCGTCACACGCCGGAAGGCTCGCCTCTTCGTCGACGAACGTGAGCACCTCGGGCCCGGAGTAGACCGGGACACACGACGCCACCTCGCGATGGTAGTGGGCCCAGCGAAAGCCACTCGCGACGTTTCCGACCTCGACCGTCAGCGCGTCGCTCACCAACTCCACCGGGCCGAGGGTGCAGCGCGCCGACGCTGTTCTTTGCACCGGCATGCGTACCGACGCGACGTAACGACCGGGCACAAGGATGAACTCGCGCATCGGCACCGTCTCGGCGGGCGTCGTCAACGTCAAGGTGCAGTCGGCGTCCGTCGCTGCTGTCACCGAAAAGATCACCGTCGAGCCAACCGGCGCCGGCGACGGCGACGCGTCCAGGGTCCCCAGAAAATGCACGCGCACCGCCACCGATGTCGACGACGACGCACAATCGACGTTGTACCGGGTGTCGACGCCAGGATTGATCAGCAGCGTCGGCGCTTCAAAGACCATGTCGTCATCGGTCGGCGTCGATGTGACGACACAATCCACATCGCCGGTCACGCTGCCGACGGACTCGACGCCGCGGGCCACGACCGAAGGCAGGGTGACGACCACCTGGCCGCCTTCGCCTTCACCCTCGCCTTCGCCTTCACCCTCGCCTTCGCCTTCACCCTCGCCTTCACCCTCGCCTTCCCCCTCGCCTTCGCCTTCACCCCTGCGCTGTCCGCCGCGCGTGTCGATGTCGTCGTCGACGCAGACACCGACACGACTGCAGCGGGGAGCACTCTGGGGGCAGGCCACATCGGTGTCGCACGCCACAGCGCCGAAGAACGATGTCAGGGAACACCCGCCACCAACGACGAGGACGACGACGACGGCGACGACGGCGATGACGATGACGAT
>CAJBHN010000037.1 GCA_903952805.1 uncultured Myxococcales bacterium
GCAAAATCAGACGAGAGCGCGGCACCGACAGCAGCAGCCGACTCCATAGCGCGATGACGTCGTCGGTGATCTTCGCCAGCGTATTGAGCGACCCGAAGGTGATGAAGCCATTGGTCTGCGCGGGCGGTGGCGTGCTGGCCGGGTAGGCTTCAGGTTGGCGCCACGCGTAAAAACCGCCCGGCAGCCGCACGAGCTTTTCGGTGTAGACGGCGTCGGTTTCGCCGAAGGGGTCGCAGTCTTCGTCGGTGAAGCGATAGTCCATCTCGGCGAGCCCCGTCGTGGAGGGATAGCCGAGGTAATTGATCTGCAGTGGGGCAGGTCGCAGATGAAAAACCCCCATGCGGTTGCCGACGGTATGGCCGGCGAGGTCGACCAGGATGTCGATCTCGTCGCGCTCAACCAGGTCGGCCACTTCGACATCGTTCAGCTTGACGATATCGCGCCACTCCGGCGCCACGGCGCGGATGCGTTCGGTGATGTCATCCACCTCGTTGGAGTTCGAGTACAGCACCGGCACCACCGCCCCGAAGTCATGGTTGTGCAGCAAGGGCTCGAAAAAGAAGGAGACGGCGTGGTTGCGGAAGTCGGGGGAGACATAGCCGACGCGCAGCGCGCGCCCGTTTCGAGGACGAACGGGTTTGCGGGGCCGCGCTGTCATCGGCGTCAGCGCCTGCCAACCCTCGTGGGCACGGCGCAGTTCGTCGTCGGTGACGTCGGCATAGACCAGTGCGCCCAGCATGCTCTGGTAGACGCCCACCAGATTCGTCTTGCCCTTGCCGGCGAGTGCTGAGTCGATGGCCCCCCGGTACAAGGCGACGGCCTCCTTCACCTCGCCCACCTCGTGGTGGATGTGCGCCACCACCCGCAGGGCCTCGGGAATCTCTGGGTTCTGCTGCAGCGCGAAGGTGGCGAGCTCGAGCGCCGATGCGAAGTCGTTGCGACTGACCTGGATGATGGCCAGCTCGCTGTGGGCTCCCGCATGCATCGGGTCGAGTTCGATGACCCGACGGGCGATCGGTTCGGACCCCATAAAATCATCGCCGCTCATCAGCAGGGTGACGATTTCAAAAAGGACCTCGTCGTTGTCCCAGTAGCCCCGAGCCGCGGCCTGCAGCAGAGGACGACTCTCGAGGTGGCGCCGCAGCGGCACCAGAGCCTTGCCCAACCACAGGCTGACGTCGGGGCGGCTTTGCGCTTCGCCGACAAGCCCCTGCGCTCGCTGCAGGTGACCCACGGCGAGCTCATGGTGGTTGCGCTGGAAGGCGACGAGCCCCCGTAAAAAACAGGGCGTCACCTCCAGGGGAAAGCGCTGACACAGCGATGCATAGACGGCGTCGGCCTCGTCCAGGCGGCCGGCGTTGTAGTGTCCGGCGGCGCGACTCAGCCCCGCGTCGAGCTCGGATGCGCCATCAGATGAGACGAGCCCCTGACGAGCGACGGGTCGGCTTGAGGCGTCTTTCAGCTTGCGAACCATGGTGCGTCACCGTTTTCTGGGAGAGCCAACCGGTCACCTGTCGCGAACATGGCGAAGCAACGAAGGCCCTGCCACTCGACACAACCTCCACCGTCTACCGCCGCCAGCTCGTCGACGCCACCTTCCTGCTGTCACGCTCCAGTGCAGCCACTCCACACTGAATGCCGCGGACATGGACGAACCAATTGCAGTCCCAGCGACCAGCCGATCGGAGGGCAGACCCGTCTGACGGGCCAGGTGGGATGGACGTCACACCCTTGGATGACGGGATTTGGAGTAGCTTCGAGCCATGTCCATCCGTCCATCGGTTTCCATCGCCTTCTCCCTGCTGGCCACGATGGCGGCCCTCGTTGCTGGAAGCACGGCTTGCGAGTTCGTCCCGGCGACCAACCCGTTCGACCCGGGCGCACCTCCTGATCAGCAGGTCCCCGCGAGCGTGCGAGGCGTGGTGGTCCTGGTGGACGTCGAGGCCGGCACCGACCTCGCCGCCGATCTCGGACTGATCCGCGTGGGCCTCGTCGATGCTGCAGGTCGGCCAGTGCAGCGCGACGGCGTGGTCATTGACGAAGCGCTGGTCATCGACGGGGCCAGTAGCGGCGCTTTTTCATTGCTCAACCTCGTCCCCGGGCGGGTGCGTCTGGTCATCAGGAGTAATACAGAAAACTCCCGCTTCAGCATCCCCACCCTGGGGCAGCTGACATTGTCGCCTGGTGAAGACATCGACGTCGGCACCATCACCCTTACTGCTGGTGGCAACGGCGAAGGCACCATCGCCGGCACCGTCAATCTCGAGGGAGGCAACGGCGCTGGCCGCACGGTGTCGTTGTTCAAGCGCAATGGACAACGCCAGGTGCCATTGCTGTCGACGACGACGGACGCTGGTGGCGGCTTCCTCTTTGAGGGCTTGTTTGCCGGCGACTACGCCCTGTCGGCGACGTTGGAAGGCTTCACGCCCGACTATCGTACGGGGATTGCCTTCAATGGCGCCGCCGGCTTTGCCGCCACCTTCAACGGCGCCGATGCCCTGGCGCTTTTCCCCGTCACCGCCGTGTTGTTGCCCCAGCTGCCCAGGGACGACACCGACGGCGCCTTCTACACGCGCGGCACCACTGTGCCGCTGGCGGTGCTCGCGTTTGGCGGCGTGACCGGCATGCGCCTGGCTGCAGCGGGTTGTGCCGCGGCCGACCCGGCCTGTAGCAACGTGAGCTTCGACGGCGCCTTTGTCCCCTACAGCGCCGCCGCCGAGGTAACCCTGCCCGACGTCGAAGGGCGCGTAGGCATCGTCGCCCAATTCGAACGGAGCAGCGGCGACTTCGTCTTCACCTCGCCGACGTTTCTCGCCACCGTCATCCGCGATGTCACCGCGCCGGTCGTCGACCGCGTCTTCGTCGACGGCGGCAGCAGGCCCCTTGTGGTCGATGCCGCCAACGTCACCGTCGACATCGAGGCCCAGGATGCGTCGGGGGTGGCGGCCATTGGCCAGGTGGTGACCGCTGCTGATGCTTCGGAACCGACGGCGGCCGAGGTGACGTTCGAACCGGTCAGCACGGCGCCAGGTGCGATGCGGGTTCGACGGGTGGTGGGCCTGCCCGCCGTCGACGGCAGCTACACGGTGTGGACCTTCGTGCGTGACCGAGCCGGCAACGACTCGGTGCCGGTGGCCCTGGGCGTGCGCCGCGACGGGACCCCCGCCGACTCCCTGCCCATCGTCGTCGACGACGTGGCACCTCTGGAGGGGCGTTCGGTCCTTGTCACCGTCAGCTTCGACGACA
>CAJBHN010000038.1 GCA_903952805.1 uncultured Myxococcales bacterium
ATCTCGTCGAGGATGTTGGCGTAACGCTTGACGAAGCGTGCACCGAGACCCTCGCGGATTCCAAGCAGGTCATGGAAGACGAGCACTTGCCCGTCAACACCGCCGCCGGCGCCGTCGACCGTGTCGGCAACGTCTACATCGCCGACGTGCTTTCCAGTTCTGTGCTGCGCCTCGATGCTCAGAGCGGGCTGCTGACGCCCTATGCCGGCACCGGCACGTTCAGCAGCATCCGCAGCAGCCGCACGGCCCAGGGGGCGCCGGCCACCGCTGTCAACGCCGCCGCGGTGCTGGAGTTGGCGGTCTCAGGCGGCGGCGACCTCTTCATGGTCGACACCGATGAGTACGTCATCCGCCGTGTCGATGCGATTTCTGGGCTGACCGTCGACGTCGCCGGCAGCGGCGCCGTGGTTTCCAGTGGCGACGGCGGACCAGCGACGCAGGCCGGCTTGTCGGAGACGGGGGGCATCGTCATCGACGGCGACGGTAATCTTCTGATCGCCGATCCGGTCGCGTGCGCGGTTCGGCGCGTCGACCGCCGCACCGGGATCATTTCGGTCATTGCCGGCACGGGCGAGTGCGGTTTCTTCGGGGATGGCGGCGATCCGCGGCTGGCGCACACGACGCCCGAAGCGGTCGCCGTCGACGCTGCTGGCAACGCGTACGTGTTCGACGAGGGCAATCGCATTCGACGCCTGGTGGTCGATCCAACCGATCGTGGGCGCTTTGTGCGCATCGAGACCGTGGTGCAGTTCACCGATCCCGGCCTGCTGGCTGATGGGCTGGTTGTGCTGCCTGATGGCTCGCGGGCCTGGGTCGCCGACCGCAGCCAGCACGTCATCCGCGAGGCGGACCTGATAGCGCGGACCACCCGGGTCCTGGCTGGCACGCCCGGGGTGGCGGGTTTCGCTGGTGACGGCGGCTACGCCGACGAGGCGACGCTGGCCAAGCCCTCCGACATTGCCGTCCTTGATGCCAACACGATGTTCGTCGCCGACTCCCAAAATGGGCTCGTCCGTCGTCTGGACCGAGAAGTCGGCACCGAGCGATGGGTCATCACCACCGTCGCCGGCCGCGGCCTTGAGGACGTCGACGACTTCGTTGGCTACCTGGCTCCGCGCATCTTGCAGACCAGCGAGGGGGCGGTCGGGTTTCGGTTCCGTGACTGCGGCGGGGACAGCGACTTTGACATCGTCCTTGCCCAGCCGTCGCAGCATCAGGTGTTCTTACAGGACGGTTGCACGGGCACCTTCCGCACCATCGCCGGCACCGGCGAGCGCGGCTTCATCGGTGACAACGGGCCGGCCCTGCAGGCGACCCTGGACACGCCCCGCGGCGTCGCCATCGACGCAGCAGGAGTCGTCTTCATCGCCGACGCAGGCAGCCACACGGTCCGGCGGGTCGGCCTCGACGGCACCATCACCCGGGTCGCCGGCTCTGGCATTGCGGGTTTTGGAGGCGACGGTGGAGCCGCAGCGTCCGCTCGGCTCAATCGCCCCACCAGCGTCACTGTCGACGAACTCGGACGGGTGCTCATCGCCGACACCGGCAACCACCGCATCCGGCGCGTCGACCCGGTGACGGGCTTCATCACGACGTTTCTCGGCACGGGTGAGGCTCGCAGTGGCGTCGACGGTGCCAATCTGGCGGGGCAGACCCTCAACGAACCCACCGCGCTCAACTTCTTGCCGGCGAGTTTGCTCGCCCAGGGCGCCACCGGCGGTGTGCTGATCTTCGCTGAGCGCAGCGGTCAAAAAATCCGCGGGGTATTGTCGATTTCCATTCCAGGCGTGCCGCTGTTCCTGCAGCCGCCACAACAAACGACGACCATCGCCGGTGATGGCGTGGAGGGGTACCGCGACAATGCCGTTGGGACGTCAGCACGCTTTTCGTTCCCGCGCGCGCTGGGGTTGATCCTCGACACTTCTTGCCCGACCGGCTGTCTGCTCGCGCTCGACGGCGTCGATCGCGTTCGGCGTGTGACGTTGACGTTGCAGTCGTCCGGCTTGGTTCCACAGCTTGCGTCCTCGGTGTCCACCGAACTCGGCGGTGACCTGCCAACTGACGACGGGCCCTTGGTCGACGTGTTGCGTACGCAGCCTGTCAATGCCGGTGCACCGTTGCCGACCGGACGCTTCCAGGCGCCGGCCGCCATCGCAGCCCTGGGCGATGATGAAGCGCTCATTGTCGACGCCACCAGTGGGCGTCTGCGCCGTGTGGTGTTCGATCTTGATGGGACCGCCAACGTGACCAGCGTGGCAGGCCTGCCTGATGGCCTCGACGTCGACTACGGTGTCGCGGTGAGCGCGCTGCGCGCGCGCCCCTTGAGCGACCCCGCTGGCCTCGTGGTCGACGACCACGCCAACCCGATCGTGGTCTACGCCAGCGAACGGGGCGCGCATGTCATTCGTCGCTTTACACTGGTCGATTCCGGTGACCCCGCGACCTGGAGCACCGAGTTGGCCTGCGGCCGGGTCAACCAACGTGGTGCTCTCGATGGCGCCTGCCTTGATGCCCGCTTCGATTCGCCCGCAGGGCTCGCGATCGACGCCGAGGCCGGCCTGCTGTTCGTCGCTGATCAGGACAACCACGTCGTGCGCCGCATAGATTTGAGCACCGATGAAGTGACCACGATCGCTGGTGAGTCAGGCGTGCGTGGCAGCTTTGGCGACGACATCGCGGCGCAAGACGCCTTGCTCGATGCACCAGCCGCGCTGGCGCTGTCGGGCTCGTCGCTCTTTATCGCCGAGGCCGGCAACCATCGGGTCCGTCGCTTGGACAACGTCACCGGTCCTCCAGCCGAGATCAGCATCCATGCCGTGCTCGGCGATGGTGTCGCTGCTTCAAGCGGTGAGGGCAGCCCGGCAAGATTCTTCCCCGTCAACCAGCCCGAGGGACTGGCGGTCGACGACAGTGGCAACCTGTTTGCGACGTCTCAGCAGGCGTTGCGCTTTGTCAGTGCCGGCAACGGGGGAACGGTTGACGGAGACGACGCGGTCGCCAGCGTCTACGGCGCACCGCCACGGGCCCGCTTTCCCGAACCGGTCACCCGCTGTCTGCGCGGGGTGGCTTTTTTGCCACGCAAGCGCGACGTGCTGACCATCGACAGTTGCCTCGGGCTGTTGGTGCGGTTGTCGCGCACGACTGTCGCACCGTAGTCGACGACCCCTTGCAGGGGTGATTGATGCGTGGTGTGAAATTTGACCGCGCCAGCGGTCAGCCAACGCCGCCGCCGCCGTCAGAACAGGTCATTCTGCTTTTTCCGTGGGGCGGACCGCGCCCTTTTTGGCGGTGCGGGTGCGTCGGGTGGCTGGTCGACGCCGTCGGCGGTCAGCAACCCTTCGTCGTCGTTGCGCACATTGCCGAGGCGTCGGGACACGGCCCGCACGGTGACGCCCGACCAGGAACGCGGCTGGGCCAATCGTTCCAGGTCAACGGTGGCGTTGTCGGGGTCGAGCCATTCCTCGCGATCGCGTTGCTCGACGAGTACCGGCATACGGTCGTGCAGCGGACGCAGGGCGTCGTTGGCTTCGGTGGTGATGATGGTGAAGGTCTCAACCGTGCCTGGTTCGCCGTGCCAGCGAGCCCACAGTCCCGCCAGGGTGAAGGGATGGCCATCGTCAAAGGCAATCAGCTGGGGAGTCTTGCTGCGGCCGGTGCTTTGCCATTCATAGACACCGTCGACGACGATCAGGCAGCGGCGCTTGTGCAAGGCATCGCGAAAGGCTGGCTTCTCAAACAGCGTCTCGCTGCGAGCGTTGATCATCGTGCTGCCGATGCGCAGATCGCGGGCCCAAAACGGCACCAGCCCCCAGCGCAGCGGCTCCAGACGCCGTCGTCCATCGACCACCCGCAACACGGGCATGACGTCGGTGGGCGCCACGTTGTAGCGGGGGCGCAAGGCCTCCAGGCGTGGGTCGACGTCGGCACCGAATCGGGCCGACAACTCGGCCACGGTCGTTGTCAGCTTGTACCGACCGCACATCACCGACCTCCGCCCTTCCTCGACGGGCCCGGTGGACCAGGTCAGCCCAGGCTCAACCGAACAGCTCTTTGACCTTGTCGAAGAAGCCCTTGTTCTCGGGATGGACGTCTTCGTTGGAGGCGGCAGCGAACTTTTCGAGGTGCTCTTGTTGTTCGCGGTTCAACTTCTTGGGAACCTCGATGCGCACCTTGACGAGTTGGTCGCCGCGACCGTTGCCCCGCAGATGGGGGACACCCTTGTTGCGCAGGCGGAACACGCCGCCCGGCTGGGTCCCCGGGGGCACCTTCATGCTGACCTTGCCGTCGAGCGTGGGGACCTCAAGGGTGCAGCCGAGGGCAGCCTGCGGGAACGACAACGGCACCTCGCAGATGACGTCCTGCTCTTCTCGTTGGAACAGGGGGTGTTCCTTGATGCTGAGGACGACGTACAGGTCGCCACGGGGGCCGCCGCCGCGGCCGGCCTCGCCCTCGCCGACGAAGCGCAGGCGGGTGCCTTCGTTGACGCCTTGCGGAACCTTGACGGCGAGCTTTCGTTCCTGCTCACTTTGGCCGCGACCTCGACAATCGGCGCAGGGGCTTTCGACCGTGCGACCCGCTCCGCCGCAGCCTCGGCATGTTTGGGCGATGGCGAAGAAGCCTTGAGCCACGCGGATCTCGCCGCTGCCGCCGCACTGGCTGCACACGCTCACCCGCGTGCCTGGTTTGGCGCCGCTGCCGCTGCAGGTGCCGCAGTCCTCCAAGCGAGGAATCGCGATGTCCTTCTGCACGCCAAAGGCGGCTTCTTCGAAGGCGACCTCCATGTGGAAGCGCAGGTCTGAGCCCCGGGTGGCGCTGGCGGCGCTGCCCCGGCGCCGACCGCCAAAGATATCGCCGAAGAGGTCGCCGAAGATGTCTTGCAGATTGACGGCGTATTGCTGGGCCGAATAGCCACCGCCCATTTCGGGCCCGTTGTGACCAAAGCGATCGTAGTGGGCGCGCTTGTCGGCGTCAGAGAGGTTGGAATAGGCCTCCGAGGCCTCCTTGAATGACTCTTCAGCTTGCTTGTCACCCGGATTCTTGTCGGGGTGAAACTGCATCGCGAGCTTGTGGTACGCCTTCTTGAGGGTTCTCTCGTCAACGTCTTTGGAGACGCCCAGGACTTCGTAGTAGTCGCGCTTCTCTGACACAGACACCTCAGACCGCGCGTGAAGAAGACGGGTCAGCGCGAAAATACGCCCTGAACTGGCGACGACAAGCCCCAATCGGTCGTCTTCACACGTCGCCTGGTGCCAATGGCACGATCGCGCTTTGCCTGCGCTCAGGTCGCCGGCGGCAGCAAGACCTCCACGACGGCATCCACGACGCGCAAGCTCACGGTTGGGCTCAGTGCCCCCTCGTTGAGAAGATGATGATCGGCGTCGATGACCATGATCTTGCTTGCGGGGAGCTCCTGCACCAACGCCTTGTCACCGTCACCGAGCTGGAGGTCACCGTTGGCCAAGACAACCAGGATCTTGTCCTTGAGCGGCGTCATCATGGCCCTGGTCCGGCCTGTCACGTCCATCCAACCAAGCCAAAAACCGATCGTGGCCCCGTCGACGCGGGCGTCAGCTGCGAATTTGCCGGCGCGCATCGAGGCGAAGCGCTCCTGTCGCGTAGCGGCCAGATTGCGCAGCGCGGCGGCCTCGTCTTGGAGGGAACCCTTGTGTTCTGGTGTCGTGGCTTGTTTGGCGTCGACAACCTTCTGGATCTGCCTTGAGATCAGGGCGTCGACCAGAACGCCATCGATGGTGCGCGGGATGGGGCTCAGCAGCACGATGGCGGCGGCTTCCCGGGCGCACGACGACGCCAACGCCACCTGGGTGCCCTGACCGTGGGCCATGAGGACCAAGCGGCCGTCGAAGCCGGGCAGCGTGCGGGCAAGGGCACACGCGGCGTCGACGTCCCTGGCCATGGCAGCCGGGCCACTTCGGTCGAGGTCTCCCTGGGGATTTTTCAGGCAGTCGTCGTCGTCGTTGGGGCCACAGGTGCGCTTGTCGTAGGCCAGCGACAGGGCGCCCGAGACCGCGAAGGCCTCCTGCCACGCGACGGTGACAGCGACCGGCGACGGATACGTCGAAACGCCATCCCCCTGCCGCAGACCACGGCGGGACACGTCGCCGGCCCCTGGCACCATGACGACGACTGGCCCGGCGATGACTTCGCCATCCACCGTCGGGAAGGCCACTGTGGCGCGCAGTTTGACGGCCTGAGCTTCGGCCAAGAAGTCAATCAGACGCTCTTCCGTGCGCACCAGCAGCGTGGCGCCAGTCGGCTCCGTCGCCTGCAACGCCGCGGCGGCGCCGGCGCCGGCTTGGGTGCTGGATTCAGTCGCTTGTCGTCGAGCACCGTCAAAGCGGGTGGTGCGCCGTTGGGCTCCCGGGCAACCGCCCATGGCACACAGGGAACCCGCGATGGCCAGCACCATCGCGACGTGGCTGAACTGATGATGACTGGTCATCGCGGCATCTCCTGGGTTGCGCCGTCGACCGTGCTGTCGCTGGTGATGTACGCGGCCCCCTCGGCCGTGTCGTGTCGCCGATGGTTGCGGTCGTCGCTGCGGTCGTCGCTGCGGTCGTCGTCGCTGGAGAGGTCATCCAGCCCACTGATCACCGTCCACGCTGGCAGTTGGCGAGCGTCGACGTTGACGACGCGGCCGCCATCGTTGGTGACGCATTCGTCGCCATCGGCGAGGCGAGCGATGGTTTCGAGGTCTTCTCCCGCCAGCGGGCGGCTCCCTTCAAAAACCATGAAGCCAACGGCATCCCCGGTGGCGCTGACCAAGATGCCGGTGCCGACCGGCCACATATCAGCACCACGAACACCAGGGCCCGGCCCACAGTGCAGGGCGGCGGCGAACTGACCGCTCCTCACAACGCCGACGTCGGCCACGCTCAGGCCAGTGGTGACCAGGCCAGCGACGATGCCGTCTCTGATGATGCATTCGGCCCCCCCGCCTGAGCGCCCCAGCAGCACTCTCGACGACGAGAGCCCTCGCTGATGCAGCAAGACGCCGATGGCGCGGCCCACGCGCAGCGATGTTGAGAAGGTGAAGGCTTCAGGAGCCCCGCGAAGGCTCTCGCCGGACGCCATGTCAGAAAACGGCATCACGCGACGGTATGAGCGATGGTCGCCGACGGCAAGTGATCAGATCGCCGGTGTCGTCGTCACGCTCATGGAATGGCCCTGCTCCGTGGTTGCCAGCAGGAAGCGGCGCAGCACCGCTTGCTCGACCCAGCCTTTACGTCGTGAAGGGGTGACGATGGTCGCCAACAGGGTGACCCTGGTGGCGTCATCCAGTCGCAACAAGATGCGCGGCTCAAGATGGGGCATTTCCAGGCCCCGCTCGCGCTGGCGGGATTCAAAATGGTGGCGGGCTTCGTCGAGATAGGCCCCAATCTCTTCGGCACAGGCCTGTCGCAGGGTGTCTTCGGCGGTGATGGCGTGTTCGCGCGCCACGGGCACCTCAAAGGTGTGAATCATGAATGGCGACGAGAACGACTCGTTGATGACTGGTGTCGACAGCAGCATGGCGTTGGGGATGGTGATGGAGCGCCCGGTCTGGGCATGGCCGATGCGCCCGGGCCCAATCTCGAGCATCGTCGTCGTGAACAGCGATGTATCGATGACATCGCCCCGCAGGCCATTGAGTTCGATGCGGTCACCGATGTCGAACATGCGCGACGACGTGCGCAAGAAGGTCCCACCTGCGCCCATGATCAGTTCTTTGGTGGCGATGACGATGGCGGCGGCGACGGCGACCAGCGACACCGCGAACGTGCGGAGTTCGTCGAACCACACGGTGGCGGTCGCGACCGCCAGGATGAAGAGGATCAGATTGCGCGAGGTTGCCATCAGGCGTCGCAGGTCGGTGGGGGCAAGCCCCCGGCGCCGCAAGTGGGACGAAACGAGAGCCCGCAGGACAAAAGCCGCCACCCACAACAACGCGGTGACAATGAGGCTCTTGACGATGGCGCGGCCGTCGGTGGCGGCGTCGAAGACAGGAACCAGGTCGTTGACGCTCACGTGAAACCGCCTCGGCGACGCTGTCGGAAATTGGACCAGCCAACGGTTCGCGGGCTGGCAGGCTGCAGGTTGCTTTTCGCACGCGAAGAAAAAGCGCAAAGCCGTCATCGGTCGAGGCGCGTGGAGCAGTTGTGCTCCCGAATGATCATTGAATACTGACCACGGCTAACAGGAGGGCGCGAAGCGCCTCTCGAGCGGAGTGAGTGGGAACCACGCCGCCCCGGGGCCCGAAGGGTTCCCCTGTGGGCGAGGGGCAAGCTACATCCCAGAACTCTTTGAGCGAGCCCACTCCGTGGGCGAAGATCAAAGAGCTCTCGGGATGAATCGGTGCCTGGCGTGGGCGCCCTTCGACAAGCACGTTCCAACGATGCCGGCCCCAGAGACCCACACCATTGTCCAAATGGCCTCCGGCCATTTTCACTACAGCCTGCTACATCCCCACCATGGAGCCGGACCTCTCTGAGCGGGAAAGTCAGGTGCTGCAAGCCCTGGTCGACGCGCACATCGCGACGGGTGAGCCGATTGGCAGCAAGATGCTGGCCGATCATTCGAAGCTTGCGGTCTCTCCCCAGACGGTCCGCAACGTGTTGGCGGCGTTGTCGGAGCGCGGCTTGATCTCCCAGCCCCATACCTCTGCCGGGCGGGTGCCGACGGACCTCGGGCTTCGCTACTACGTCGACACGTTGGTGCGTTTCACGCCACCGGCTCCCCAGGTGCAAGGTGAGATTGCCAGCCGACTGGAGGACGCCGGCGGCGTCGACCACGCCCTCCGCGAGGCTTCACGCCTCTTGTCACGCTTGTCGCGACAGGCCTGCGTGGTGCTGGCGCCGCCGCCGGCGGCGGAGCGCATCGCCCACGTCGAGTTGCTGCGCCTGCGCGACGACGCGATTTTATTCATCGCCGTCTCCGTCGAGGGCCGGGTGCAAAACCGCCTGTTGGAATGGCTCCGGCCGCCGGCGCCGCCGGCAGCGGTGCTGGAGTCTGGCTCCGCGCGGCTGACCGAGATGTTGTCGGGCCGCACGCTGGGCGAGGGTCAGGCCATTGTGGCGCTGACGCTGAAAGACACCACGCGGGCCTTGCACGACATCGACGACGAACTGCTGCGCTTGTCCCAACTCGGCATGAAGGCGTTTTCGCCCGATGCCGCCGTCCACGTCGACGGCACCAGCAACCTGCTGGGGGAGGTCGACGACAGTGAGGCCCGCCGGCGCCAGCGTGAACTGCTGCTGCTGCTGGACGAACAGCAGCAGGTCCGCGACATCCTCGACATCGCCGCCGCCGCCCCCGGCGTCCGGGTCTTCATCGGCGCCGAAAACGGCAACAGCGTGCTGTCGTCGGCGGCCGTGGTCACCTCCATCGTGGGTGGCGCCAACGCCGTCGGCGCCGTGGGAGTCTTGGGCGTCATCGGACCGCGGCACCTTGACTACAGCCGCGTGGTCCCCCTCGTCGACGTCACGGCCAGCGTTCTGACTCGGCTGATGGGCTGAGTTACATAGATAACTACAGAAACCGGAAGGGGCGGGCCCGCTTCGAGGGAGGCTCCAGGTCGACCTGATAGCGGCGGTCCTCCAGCAGCTCGATGAACTCCACCAGGTCCTGGGCCCGTTCGAGCAAGACCCGCACCCGTGGCTCCCACTCCACCGACATGAACTGGCCCGAGCCAAAGGTGCAGGGCGTCATGTCGGCGTCGCCGGGGTGGCCGGGACCGCGGGTGGGGATGTAGCTGCCCGGCGCTGACGATAGCTTCAGCACCAACAAGCCTCGCTTGTAGCACCAGAACGTCTGCGCCTCCGTCGTCGACACCCGCGCAGTGTGCGCCGGGGAAGCCGTCTTGCTCAAGCCTGTCGATCTAGCGGACGCTTCGCGAGCGGGAACAAGCGCGGCTCCGCCGTCGTTGTCGCTGCAGGATGAGGTGATACACGCGCCTCGCCCCAAGTCGCCCCAAGTCGACCCAAGTCGACCCACGTCGCCCCTCGAACTGCCCATCGCCGGAGAAAGCCACCATGGATACTTTCATCATCGAGGGCGGCGCGCCCTTGTCGGGCAGCATCACTGTCGAAGGCAACAAGAACGCCGCGCTGCCGTTGTTGGCGTGCGTCCTGCTCACCGACGAGAGCGTCACGCTTGGCAACGTGCCCCGCATCCGCGACGTCCACACCATGATCAGCCTGCTGGAGGAACTGGGCGCCAACGTCGTCGAGGAGACCAAGAATCGCTTGACGTTCACGGCCAAAGAGATCCGGCACACGGCACCCCAGAAAGAACTGTGCCGTCAGATGCGTGCGAGCTTCGCCCTCGCTGGTCCGCTGCTGGCTCGTCAGGGCACGTGCACCCTCCCCGTCCCCGGCGGCGATCGCATCGGCCGTCGCCCCGTCGACACCCACATTTCGGCCTTGCAGCAGCTCGGTGCGGTCATTGAGGTCTTTCCCGACCGCTACGAGATGCGCGCCCCCGGCGGCCTGGTCGCCGCCGACATCTTCCTCGAGGAGATGAGCGTCATGGCCACCGAAAACGTCGTCATGGCGGCGTCGTTGGCCAAGGGCACCACCATCGTGCGCAACGCGGCGTCGGAGCCCCATGTGCAGGATGTCTGTCGCCTGTTGGTGGCCATGGGGGCCTCCATCGAGGGCATCGGTACCAACACCTTGATCATCGAGGGTCGGGACAAGCTCCATGGCGCCCGCTTCGACGTCGGCCCCGACTACCTCGAGGTCGGGTCGTTCATCGCGCTGGCGGCCATGACCCGCTCGCCGTTGTTGATCCAAAAGGCCCGGCCCGCCGACCACAAGATTACCGCCATCGCCTTCGCCCGCCTCGGCGTGCGCTTCGAGACCCGCGGCGACGACATCTTTGTGCCTGCCGACCAGGAACTCGAGGTCAAACATGGGCTGCACGGCGCCATCGCCCGCATCCACGATGCCCCCTGGCCTGGCTTTCCCGCCGACCTGATCTCCATCGCGGTGGTGCTGGCAACGTCGTGCAAGGGCTCGGTGCTCATCCACGAATGGATGTACGAGTCACGCCTGTATTGGGTCGACAAGCTCATCGGCATGGGCGCCCGCATCACCGTCTGTGACCCCCACCGCTGCATCGTCGAGGGACCCGCGCGTCTGTACGGACAGACCATGTCCTCCCCGGACATCCGGGCTGGCATGGCCCTGCTGCTCGCCGCCCTCGTCGCCGACGGCAAGAGCGTCATCCAAAACGCCCAACAGATCGACCGCGGCTACGCCAACATCGAAGGACGCCTGCGGGCCCTCGGGGCGCGCATCGAACGGGTCTGAGCCGTCGCGTTCGTCGTCGCGTTCGTCGTCGCGTTCGTCGTCGCGGTGGACGGGGCGGACGGGGCGGACGGGGTTGAAGTCGGGCGGGCGGCCCGCCTTTTTGCGTGGCAGGCGCGTACGACCGCCGGTGGCCGGGGAGCGCTGCAGGCAAAAAAACAGCGCCGTTGCCGGCGCTGCTGTGTCTCGTCGTGTGGTGGAGCCAGACGGGATCGAACCGTCGACCTCCTGAATGCCATTCAGGCGCTCTCCCAGCTGAGCTATGACCCCGGACGGACGTGACGAGGCACTCGTAAACGGGTTCCACTCTTTTTTCAAGCCCTTTCCTCATGTTTGTCGCTGCAATTCGAAACGGCCCCGCTGCAAAGCCATCGCAGTATCTCCGGGCCCGGTGGGTGGTGATCGCACGGTGATCCCCCCGGTGCTGGGACAGATCGGGTGTGATCGCGCGCCAGAGCGTCGCCCTCGGCGCTAGGCTCCGTGTCTCCTTCTTGAGGACTCCCCATGCGCATTGCCGACCGCCAGCTCCGACCGATCGCCGACCGCGTCGCCCAGTCCAGCACCAAGCAGGTCAATGACGGAACGGTGATAGAGATCCTGGCCGCCGTGGCCGACCGCTCCGGCCGCTCCGCCGCCAAGGCGCTGACGGACCTGCAAAAGCCCGGCATCACCCGCACCGAGCAGCTGACTGCCGCCAAGAATGGCCTGTCAGCCAGCGAACGCACCGACATCGAGACCCTGCTCGACCACAGCGGCTTCACGTTTTCGACGGGCGCCAAGAACTTCCTGGAGGCCCTGGTGGGCCGCGCCCAGTTGGACACCGGCGGTGGTGGTGCTCCGCTGCCGCCGCCTCCCGCGGGCGTCACCGCCGACGCTCAGGGCATCCGGGGCACGCTGGAAGCGGGCATGGTCATCGAGGCCATCAACCTGAGCTCCGCTCCCGACCAGCGCCTGCACCTGACCGACACCAAGGAAATCGGCCGCGCTGACGCTCGCGGGCAGTTCACCATCGACAAAAACAGCGTCACCGGCACCGATGCCATGCAGCGCCTGAGCGCCGGCGACGTCATCCGGCTGCGGGGACGTCGGGCCGACGGCAGCACCACCGACTGGATCGAGCTCAAGGTCGGCGGCCGCGACGTGAGCAACGCGCAGTTCAACCCCGTGCGCCTGACCCTGACCGACGACGGCGTTGGCCGCATTGGTCTGGCCCACAACACCGCGCGGCCCCTGACGGAGCCCGGCGCCAAGCTGCGCTTCATCAACCTGCGCACCGGCGACCAGCTCGACGCCACCGCCACCAAAGACGGCTCGATCCCCGCCAATCTGCGACTGCCCGGCAAGGCCGGCGACCAGGTCGGCGTCGCTGTCTCTGACGGCACCAACAACACCGATCTGAAGACGCTGACGACGACCCTGACGGTCCTTGGCAACTCCAGCGCCGTCGACCCCGCCGACGACCCGCTGCCGCACAAGGACGAGCTCAAGGCCGACGGCACGCCGATGTACCCGCTGCGCCGCTACACCGGCCCCCTGTTCGTCAACGGCCCCCAGTCCAGCGACGTGCGCCAGGGCGCCATCGGCAACTGCTACTTCCCCGCCGCCGTCGCCGCCGTCGCCCACCAGCTCCCCAAGGTCATCGAAGACGCCATCACCGAGGTTCGCAATCCGCAGACGGGCGAGCGCGAATTCCAGGTGCGCTTGTATTCGCCGTCGGGCCGCATGGAGATGGTCACCGTCGACGCCGACCTCTACACGCGCAGCTGGGGCGGGCCGTATTACGGCACCACGCCCAACGCGACCGACGTCGACAAGATGGAGCTGTGGTTCCCCATCCTCGAGAAGGCCTACGCCAAGTGGAAGGGCAGCTACGACCGCATCGGCAACGGCGGGTCGCCGGCGTCGGTGCTCACGGCGCTGACGGGCAAGGCCACCCGCTCGTACGACACTGGGTATGACAACGCCGACGACATCTTTCGGGCTGTCAAGACCGCCGGCGACCAGAAGCTGCCCATGACGGCGGGCACCCACGACGACAAGAAGCTGTACACCAACACCGGCGTCTACGGCGACCATGCCTACTCGGTGCTGGGGGCCGAGGAGTCGGGCGGCAAGAAGTTCATCCTGCTGCGCAACCCCTGGGGCGAGTCGGAAGCCGGCAACGACGGCAAGAACGATGGCTTCTTCAAACTTGAGGTCGCCACGTTCATGAAGCTCTACAGCGACGTCGCCATCTCTCGCTGAGTGGACTTCCGCTTTCCAAGGAGACCCCATGGCCCTGCCTCCCGAGCCCCTCGACACCGTGCTGGTCGACGCCAAGGTTGTCGTCTTCGGCGAAGTCGTCGATGTGACGGCCACCGGTCCCGCGTTGCCCCACCGTGAAGGCAAGAAGGGCGAGAAGGACCTGCAGAACAAGGCGCCCTGGCAGGTTGTCAGCCTCCGCGTCGACCGGGTGCTGCGCGGCACTGTCGCGAAAGGGGCGACCATCACCGTGCTGAAGCCCGAGGGGGCTTACGAAGTGGCCGTCGGCACCCATGGTCCGTTTCTGTTGGGCAACGCCGACGAGGCCGACGTGGCGCCAGTGCTGGGGCGCTACGGTCCCGACACCTGGCGGGCCGAGGTCGTCGAGCGGGCGTTTCAGGCGACCTGATCCCGAATGATCACTGATCAGTGTCCGTGGGCCACCACGAGAATCGCGTGTGCCCCGAGATGGCGGCGGGTGTGTTGAGAAGGACGCGGCAACGGTCGACCACGATCTGCTCGAGG
>CAJBHN010000039.1 GCA_903952805.1 uncultured Myxococcales bacterium
GACGCCCGCTGCGCCTGAGCGTCAGGCAGACTGCATCGAACCATGCCGGTTTTTGAGCACCGCAGTGTCGTCCCCGCCAGCGCCGACGACGTCTTTCGCTACCACGCTTCCCCGCGGGCCTTTCAGCGGTTGACGCCGCCGTGGGACCACGCCGAAGTCATATCGCCACTGCAGCGACTTGCTGACGGCGAGCGGGCCACCTTCGCGGTCGCCGTCGGCCCGCTGCGGGTGCGCTGGGTCGCTCGCCACGAACACGTGGTCGACCACGGCCCTCCCGGGACCGTCCTGGGCTTTGACGACGTCATGGAACAAGGACCCGCGTCGTCGTGGCGTCACCAGCATCGCTTCGAGCCCTTGACCGATGCCAGCTGTACCCTGGTGGACCGCATCACCTGGACGGCGCTACCCGGCGGGGGATTGGTCGTTGGCCCCAAGCTTGAGCGCATGTTCGCCTACCGCCACGCCATCACCAGCGCCGACCTGCAGCGGGCGCGTGACTTCAAAACCGATCGCCCCCTCACCATCGGCATCACGGGCGCCAGCGGCCTGATCGGCACCGAATTGCACTCGCTGCTCAGCGTCCTTGGGCACACCGTCGTACCGATGGTGAGAGTGGCCGCCGGCGTGCGCGCCCCCGACGGAAGCATTGGCTGGACCCCCGCCACCGGCACCATCGACACCGCCGCTGTCGACGCCGTCGGCGGCCTCGATGCTGTCGTGCACCTCGCTGGCGAAAACATCGCCGACGGTCGCTTCGACACCGACAAACTCAGCCGGCTGCGCCGACAGCGCATCGACCAGACCCGCCTGCTGTGGGCGGCCCTGCAGGCCCTGCCCCGGCCACCACAGGTGGTCGTTGGTGCCGCCGCCGTCGGCTTCTACGGCGAGCGCGGCGATGAAATCCTCGACGAGCGCAGCCCCCGGGGCACCGGTTTGCTCTCGGACTTCTGCGCCGACTGGGAGGACGCCATCACCACCCCTCCACCCGGCGCCAGCTGGCGAGCCGTGGCCGTTCGGATCGGCATCGTGCTGTCGCCCGCCGGCGGCGCGCTGGGCAAGGTGCTGCCACTGTTCAAGCTCGGCCTCGGTGGCCCTCTCGGCGACGGCCACGCCTGGATGCCCGCCATCGCCGTCGACGACATGGCCGATATCATCGTGCGCGCCATCGTCGACGCCCGCCTCGCTGGGGTCGTCAACGCCGTCGGCCCGACCCCCGTGCGCAACCGCGACTACACCCGGGCCGTGGGGAGGGCGGTGCACCGTCCGGCGTTTTTCCCCGTGCCCCTCATGGGTTTGCGCCTGGTGCTTGGTGACCTCGCCGACCACATCCTGGAGTCCATGCGAGTCCGACCAGCGCGGCTGGTGTCGCTGGGACATCGCTTCCGCCATGACGACGTTGACCACGCTCTGCGCCATCTGCTGGGCGACGTCGGCTGATGGAAAAACAGCTGGTCAGGGCACGCTGATGACGACGTCGGCGAGCGATAGCGTCAAGGCGCGGGTGCCCCTCACAATGTTCTTCAGAGACACCCGCTCAGCATCGCCATGCATGGTGGCGCTCTCGGCGGCGCTGACGACGATGGGGATGACGCCGTAGGCCCGTACGCCCCGACGACGAAGCACGATCGAGTCGGTGAAACCAGGCGAGATGATGGGTCCCGCCACCGTGCGCGCGTCGCCGTCGACCACGTTTCGGCGCAGTGATTCATAGAGGGGATCGTCCCACGGGCTCTCATTGGCTTCCTTGGATTCAACCACCTCAAGGCGGACCCCTGGAATATCCGCCAGCAGCGCCTTGAGCTCGGCCTCCATGGCTGCCGGCGTCGTCCCCGGCAGCAGACGCACGTCGTATTGTGCCCACACCATCGACGGCACGACATTGGGGC
>CAJBHN010000040.1 GCA_903952805.1 uncultured Myxococcales bacterium
GGTGGATGCTGGGGCTGAAGGTGGCGTCCCAGGTGGCCTGGCCGTCGTAGTGGGTGTGGATGTCGACAAAGCCCGGCGTGACCAGTTTGCCGCGGGCGTCGATGACGCGGGTGGCATGACCAGCCAAGTCCTTGCCAACGGCGACAATGCGGTCGCCGACGATGCCGACGTCGGCCTCTCGCATGGGAGCACCGGTGCCGTCGACCAGGTTGCCGCCCTTCACCACCACATCGAATGTCGCCATCGCCGCCTCCTGAATATGCGTTCGAGGCCGCAGCATGGCGTCGCGGCCTTTGAGTTCCAAACAGTGAAAGGCTTTCACAGAAATAGCAACCGCATGATCCCCGGTCGCGAGCGCGGGTCACCTGCCGAATCCCCTCGCCATCCCTGTGACCCGGGTGTCACGCTGGCGTCGACGGATCGGCCGGCGGACCGATCGCGAGCACCGACAGCGAGGCCCCGCTGGGGCACGAGGCACACGGGAGGCCAACCATGGATGCAGAGCAGGTTCAGACTTCGACGGCGTGGAGTGATGACCAGGGAGAACCGCAAGGTCGCCGCGCCCAACGACGCGCCTTTCGGCGAGACGAAATCCTGCGCACCGCCCTTGAACTCGTGACCGAGGGTGGGCTCGACGCCTTGACGACGACAGAGTTGGCCCGCCGCACCGGCGCAGCACTCGGGGCCCTCTACCGTTTCTTTCCGTCGAAACAGGCCGTCATCGCCGCCCTGCAGGTCACCGCCCTTGAAGAGCTCGGCCGCGACCTTGACGACGCCGCCCGGGCTGCCGCTGCCCGCGCCGTTGGCGCCTCTGCTGCCGTGGCCGCCGTCATTCCCATCGTGGCCGTCGCCGACACCTTTTTCGCCCTGCCACGGCTGCACCCGGCCCGCTTTCGCCTCATCGACGAAATCTTGAGCAAGCCGGTGCCGGTCTACGACGACGACGACGCTCGTATTCTCGAGAAGACCGTGAGACCCATCCTGGTGAACGTGGGGTCCCTGGTGCGGACACTCGCCACCACCAACGGTCGCAGCGAAGTCGACGCCGACGACGACGCCGAACGCTTTCCCCTTGTGCTGTGGGGCGCTCTGCACGGCATCACGCACTTCATCAAGCGCGACCGCCTGAGCTTGCCCGGCACCCCCCAAAGCGGCGACGTGGCCGGGAGCCTGGTCCGCCTGCTGCTGCTTGGGCTTGGCACGACGTCAACGGACCTGGCCCTCGCCATTGCGGTGGCTGCCCCGCGGGCCCTGCAGATGACGTCGTCACCATTGGCTGAGCCCGGGCAGTTGCCCATGCACTGACTTCTGGAATGTGGACCCCGAGGCTCGGGTCGGGGCTACTGCTCGAGGGCGCCCACGGTCAGCATGACCGCGCCCGTCACCAAGGCGGCGCCGCCCACCACCGACAACACGACGGTGGCGACAGCGTCCTGTGTGGCAGCCTTTTCCAGCTCTTTGCGCTCGCCGACGAGGGCAGCCCGCCGAGCCGCCGCTGGCGAGCGCGCCAGCTCGGCGTCGACTGCAGCGGTGCGCCCATTCACAATGCTCAGGTCGTAGCCAAAGATGCCGGCGCCCGCGCCGACGAGGACGCCGGCAACCAAGGTGACCATGATGACCGCGGGATCGGGCCCGGTCGGTTCGACTCTTGAGGCGTTCGCCGCAGCGACGCGGGCGACATTGCCCTCGGTGGCGGCGGGCATGACCATGGGGGAAACCCGGCTGCCGACAGCATTCGTGGCGCCGACATCGGTGACCTCGACGTAAAAGGAGAACCCCTGCTGCTGCAGGCCATCGGGCAGCCTGGCCAGGGCCAACCCAGAAGGCCCCACCGACATCGGCGTGGACTGCCAGTCCTCGCCAGGAGCATGCCACCACACCACAGCCCGGGCTGCTGCGCCGGCGTTCACCAACGTGGCTGTGACGACGGGCGGCACCACAGGATTGTCACTGGCCACCGTGAGCCCATCGATGCGCAGCGCCGACGGGCTGACGCTGCTCGCTTGTCCGGTCGACGCGGACGCCAGCGCCGCGTTTGCCGTCGACACAGGTCCCTGCGCCTTGGCTGCAACGCACCAGCACAGACCCAACACAATGGCCATCAACGACCTGATCAGCATGCGTGGAATGTGCTCCTAATGTCCCGTCTTGAAAAGTGGGCGAGGCACCGCGGCTGCCCGACATACCTGGTTTCGGTTGGCCCCTTTGGCCAAATACAATCCCCGGTCGGCGGCCTCGAAGATCGTCTGGCTGTCGACGCCGTCATCTGGGCTGGCCGCGACCCCCACCGACACCGTCAACCGCAGGTCTTCGACGCCCCCCACCCGGGTGGCCTCGATCGCCCGGCGAATGCGCTCGGCAACGATGAAGCCAGCAGCGCCATCGGCCGCGGGCAGCAACACGACCAACTCGTCACCGCCGTAGCGGCCCACGATGTCCCCCTCGCGCACCTGCGCCTCGACGGCGCGGGCGGCCTCAACGATGGCCCGGCTGCCCACCAGATGGCCGAAGCGATCGTTGACCAGCTTGAACCGATCGAGGTCCAAAAACAGCAGACAAAACGGTGTGGCGCCGGTGTCGACCAGGCGTTGCAGGGCGCTGCTGAACGCCGATGCATTCCACAAACCCGTCAGAGCATCACGCATGGCGAGGTCGGCAGCGTCTCGATAGCGAGCAGCATTTTGAAATGCCGTGCCAAGCTGACGGGCCAAAAAGAACAGCCCCTCCTGCTGGAGCGGCCCGGGGCTGTCGTCAAAGCCGAGGGCAACACTCAAGTCCGCCCCCAAATCGAGCAGCAACACCACCGCCAACCTGGGCAGGCCAACGGCATCGCCGGTGTGGTGCTCGACGAAACCCGTCGGGGCCAGCCGATCGCAGACCGCATTGGCCTCGTCGACGCTCAACCCAC
>CAJBHN010000041.1 GCA_903952805.1 uncultured Myxococcales bacterium
CCCGAACGAATCCCGAGCGAATCTCCAGGGAATCCTGAACGACTCTCGAGCGAATCTTGCCTGCCATACACCGCTCCCCGTCAGGGGAGAGTCATGCGATGGCCTCGTCCACCCTGCTCGACCTTGGCGACCGCCTTCATGCGCGCTGGAGCGCCGTGGTCGGTGACCGCCGGCGCTGGTTGGCGCCTCATGTTCAGCTCGCCATGACCTGAATGTTCAAGGTGGCGGGCAAGAGATCCATCAGCTTGTAGATCATGGTCATTGACAGCCGGGTGCCGCCTCGAAGCAGGAGCAGGCCGCGGTCGTTGACGATATCGCGGGAGATGATCATTCCTTCACGCAGGTCACGCACGAGCACGCCTGAGGTCTCCTTGGCGGCCATGCCGAGGTGCAACGTGAGCCGCGCACCGCCGATATCGAAGGCGAAGAGGTGGCGGTGCGAAAACGGCGTCGTGGGCAGCGTCAGCTCTTTTGGCTGCAGTGGCACTGGCAGTCCGCCGGTGAACGGCAGCTGCTCGGCGCTGAAATGCGTCTTGAGTGCCCCCATCATGACGTTGGCGACTTCGCCGAGCATGTCGTCGACGAGGTCTTTGGCATCGGGTCCAAAGAGCTTGCCGGCGAGGGTCAGCGCGCTCTTGCTGTCGGCACCGACGCCAATGCGGATTTGCACCGCATGGGCGCCGCTCATGAGCTGAATCGACGAGGCCTTCTCGATGGCGGGGGCGGCGTCGAAGCCGATGCTGGCATTGGTCACCGCCTGGCCGAGGAACTGGCCACAGACGATGCGCAGTTTCTCAGGGGCGGTCTTCCAGGCGCTCGATCGAAAGATGAGCCGCAGCGGCAGATCGGCAGCGTTTTCGCCGCCGGGCTTGAAGGGAGGGGCGCCGATTTTGCGCTCGCAGCGCTCCAAGACGCGGTCGACGGCGGCGATGCGGGCCGAAAGATATTCGACGTCGCAGCCCCACGGCATGAACGAATCAATGCCGGCTTCGAAGGCCTGGATGGCGTCGGCTTCGTCGATTTCGTCGATCACGAGTTGAATTTGCGACGGCTCGAGAATGAAGTTTTCGCGCAGGTTTTCCGCGACGCTCATCATCTCGGTTGAGAATTTTTGCGTGCACAACAGCACGAGGTCGGTCCGCTGCTGCCGAATCATATTGACGAGGCGCAGAGGGTCGTGGGTCATGGTCGCGGGTACGCCGCGATCCTTCATCGCCTGCATCAGGCGTGGCCCTTCAGTCTGGCTCGGGTCGTAGACGAATACGTTCATCGCTGAACTCCCTGCGCGCCAACGAAACAGCCAACCACGTCAGGGCGGCGTTCTCCGTGTGAGTGTGACGTCTCGAGATGCATCCGTAAAAACCTGGCCTTGCTGATGGAGGCTCGTCGAGCAGAGCAGAAAACCACATGTACCCTGTTCATGGGCCGCTCCTCGGCAGGCGGTACCATGGGGTCACCGAGTCGGGCGCGCGCTCCCATGAGTCGTCAATGCCGAGGGTCGTCTCGGCTGAGCCGAGCATCAGCGCACCACCGGGTCGCAAGACATGACGGACGCGCGTCAGAAGCTCTTTTTTGGTAGCGACACTGAAATAAATCAGCACGTTTCGTAGCAGCACGATGTCCGGGCGCAGATCTGCTGGCCAATTATGCAACAGATTCAGTTGTTCGAAACGCACCATGCGACGGATGTCATCCTTGATCTTCCAGTCGACGCCGTCGCGTTCGAAGTATTTCACGAGCATGGCCGCCGGCAGCCCGCGGTTGACCTCAAGTTGCTGGAAGCGACCCTGGGCCGCGCGTTCAATGACCTGCCCCGAGATGTCGGTGGCGTACAGGCGAACGGGCCAGTTGACCACCTCGGGAAACTGCTCACGCAGCAGCATCGCGACGCTGAAGATTTCCTGGCCCGTCGAACACGCTGCTGACCAAATCGTCAACTGTCGCGATGCCTGGCGCGCTGCAATCATCGGCGGCAAGATCTCGCGTTTCAGGGCGTCGAAGGGGCGCACGTCGCGAAAGAACAACGTCTCGTGCGTCGTCAACGCCTCAATCAGCTGACGGGTGATCGTCCCCGAATCGCGCCGCACATCAGCGACGAGCGTGCCGAGGTTGGCGTAGTTCAAATCGCGCGCGAGCTTCTCGAGCCGCGTTTCGATCAGGTAATCTTTCGATTCGTCAATGACGATCGCTGACCGACGCAGCACAAGTTCCCGCAGGAACACGACGTCGGCTTCCGTGAGTCCATTTACGGCCATGATGTCCCCGCTTTCTGCGGCATGCTGCCTGCGCCGCGAATACGGCGGAGGATCTCCATCGGAAGGTCGGTGAGCGGCTTGATGGCGTCGGCGATTCCGGCGCGGGCGACAAAGCCTGGCATCCCCCAGACGACCGACGACGCCTCGTCTTGCACGACGATTTGTGCGCCGGCCGCCCTCAAGGTCTGACAGCCGACGAGCCCATCTTGGCCCATGCCTGTCAGCACGACGGCCAGTGTTCGGGCGGCATAGGTCGCAGCCACCGAGCGAAACAACACGTCCACCGAGGGGCGGCACGATTGTTCGGGCGGGTCTTTGTTGAGCAATGCCACGACGTTCACGCCTTGACGCTGCAGCACCATGTGTTGATCGCCGGGGGCGAGATACGCATGACCAGGCAAAATCACCTGACCATGGGTGACTTCGACGACGGGGATCGGCGTCGTGGCGGTCAGGCGCTCGGCGAGCATCTTGGTGAACAGCGGCGGCATGTGCTGCACGATGACAATCGGAACCGGAAACGTCGCCGGCAGCTCATGCAGCAGCACGCCAAGGGCATTGGGGCCTCCCGTCGAGGTCCCGATGGCCAGGATCTCGATGGGGGCCGACGCCGGCGCGGTCGAGCGCCCACCAAATGACCCAGACGGCGTCCGCGCCCCAAAGGAGCCCGAATTGGCCCGGCCCCCAAATGTCCCCGACGGCGCCCGCATCGTGGTCGACGGTGTCCGCGTGCCAAACGACCCCGACGGGGTCGCGGTTGTCGTCGTCGCTTGCAGCGGTGGATTGATCGGCCACGGCGACGAGCTGTCGGACTTTATTGCGGCCAGGGGCTTCGTCGTGGTTAGTACCGACGATGGTGCCGTCGTGGTCGTCGTGTTCGTCGTGTTCGTCGTGGTCGTCGTGTTCGTCGTGTTTGTCGTCGCCGAGAGCCGCGCCTGGTTGCGGCGCCCCAAAGCGCGAATTTTTGGCAGCAGCTGCGTACGGACCAGCTCGACCGAGGCTGCGGCGCTGCCGGTCCCTGATGGCTTGGTCACGTAGTCAGACGCGCCGAGCAACAGGGCCTCGAGGGTGATCGACGCCGCCTTTTGCGTCGACGCGCTGAACATGATCACCATCGGCGACGGGTTGCGCTTGCGCAGCTCGGCCAACACGTCAAGCCCGCTCATCCCCGGCATCTCGACGTCGAGCACGACGACATCGATGGCGCCCGCGTCGAGCCTGGCCAAGGCCAAGGCTCCGCCAGCGGCCGGTGGCTGCACGTCAAGGTCGGGCTCGGCGGCGAGGATGTCGCTGACAACCCGACGCATCACCATCGAGTCGTCCACCACCAGGACGCGGATCTTGTCAGTCACGCGTCAGTCCTGTGACAGACCGAGCAGCATGAGCTTCTCTTTCAAGACGTCGTCGGTAAACGGCTTCATGATGTACTCGTTGGCCCCCGCGTCGAGGGCGAGCTGCACTTGGCTGGTTTCAGACTCGGTCGTGACCATCATGATTGACATGGCCGCAAACTCTGCTCGCGCCCGAATCTCGACGATGAACTCGTAGCCGGTCATGACCGGCATGTTCCAGTCTACCAACGCGAGGTCGATGCAGCCGGTCTTTTCGAGTTCATCTATGGCCTGGCGTCCGTCGCCGGCTTCGAACACCTCGAAGCCCTGCGCGACCAGAATCCGCTTGAGTAAAATTCGTATTGCGCGCGAGTCATCGATGACAATGGCTTTCACTGTTTCCTTCTCCGCTCAGGTGCCCTGCTTGACGATTTTTTCCAGTTCAGCCGCCATGTATGCGAGCGACTGGGCCGACTTCAGGGACTTCGATGCACCAATCGACGTCTCTTTGGCCGCCATGGCGACGTTGGTGATGTTTGATGCGATTTCGTTCGTACCACGAGCACCCTCCGCCACGCTGCGACTGATTTCGTTCGTGGTCGCCGTCTGTTCTTCGACGGCGCTGGCGATGGTGTTTTGGATGTCGTTGATTTGATTGATGATGGAGCTGATTTGCCCGATCGCAGCCACCGCCCCCCGGGTATCGCTCTGAATGGTTTCAATCTTGCCGCTGATATCCTCGGTCGCCTTGGCCGTTTCCTTGGCGAGCTCCTTGACCTCATTGGCGACGACGGCAAAGCCCTTGCCTGCTTCGCCCGCGCGCGCCGCCTCGATGGTGGCGTTGAGCGCGAGCAGCTTGGTTTGCTGGGCGATCGAGGTAATCACCCGCACCACTTTGCCGATGTCGGCACTGCTTTCGCCCAGCTTGGTCATCGTCGCATTCGTTTGCGCAGCCACGCTCACCGCGGTGCCAGCCACTCGGGCGGCATCGGCGGCGTTCTTGGCAATCTCGCGAATGCTGGCCGACATTTCCTCCGAGCCCGCCGCCACCGCCTGCACATTGCGGCTCACCTCTTCAGAGGCTGCCGACACCGTTGTGGCCTGCGCCGACGTCTCTTCCGCCGTCGACGTCATCTGCTGGGCCACCGCCGACAGCTCTTCCGACGCAGCGTTCAGGCCGCGCGCGCTTTCGCCGACGGCTTTCATGATGCCGTCGACGCGCATACGAAGCTGCACGGCGGCGGTGTTGTCGCGAGCAATCTTGACCACCTTGTAGGTCCGGCCGTTGGCGTCGGTAATCGCGCTGTAGCTGGCCGACAGCCAGAGTTCCTTGCCCGTGCGGGTGATGCGTTTGAAGTCGCCAGCGATGTACTCGCCACGCGCCAGCCGCGCCCAGAAGTCGCGGTACTCCATGGTCTCGCGCTCACGCGGGTCGACGAACATGCGATGGTGCTGTCCCTTGATGTCGTTGAGCGTGTAGCCCATCGTCTCGAGGAAGTTGCGGTTCGCGCTCAGGATCGTGCCGTCGGGCGTGAATTCGATCATTGCCTGCGAACGGTCGATCGATGCCATCTGCGCGGCGTAGTCGTCGACCTTTTGTCGCGTCAGCACCCCCTCGGTGTTATCCCGACCGTTCTTGACGACCTTGTAGACCTTGCCATTGGCATCGAGCAGGGGGCTGTAGGTGGCTGCCAGCCAGATGGCTTTGCCGCTCTTGGTGATGCGCTTGAAGTCGCCGGTGACGAGTTCACCGCGGTTCAGCTTGGCCCACAATTCCCGGTAGTCAGATGAGTCGCGGTACTCGGGCTCGCAGAAGATCCGATGATGTTGGCCCTTGAGCTCACCCGCCGAGTAGCCCATGGCATCGAGAAAGATCCGGTTGGCGTTGATGATGGTGCCATCAGGCTGGAACTCGATCGTCGCCTGGGACCTATCGATGGCGGCGATCTGGGCGGAATAGTCGTCCACCTTTTCCTGCATCGCGATTTTGTCGGTGATGATGTCCCACGTCTGCATAACGCCGATAAACTGGCCGTCGTCGTCATAGACCGCCGTCGCATGCAGGCTCAGCTTTTCGCCGGCGTAGGTGATGACGGCTTTATGCGGCAGGTTGCGCGGGTCGGCGAGAATGGCGCGCACGCGAGCGGGATTGGTGTGGAAAATATCGTAGCTCTCGCCAATGAGCTGGTCGATGCGCACCGGCATCTGGTGCTCAACCTTGCGGAGCGTGTTCATCGAGGCGCGATTGATGTAGCGCAGGATGCCGTCGGTGTCGGCGAACATCACGTTGATCGGCGCATCATCGACCATTTGGCGCAGCGTGCTGAGGTCGAGTTCCGCCGTCACCGCTCGTGGCAATCCGGTCGCGCGCCCGCGCGCGGGACGAGGCAGCTGGGACCTCGACGCGGCACCGTCGGCGCTCATGGGGAGCTGGGACATGCGGCCGCCGGAGGAAGTGTTGTCGTCGGTCATCTATGGCTCCTGCGAGTGCGGATCGGTGAGAGGGGGTGAGAGAGGGGAAAGCCGCGATGGAGACATCGTGGCTTCAGCTCAGGCGCGTCGGCGGGAAAGGCCGTCACGGGAGGCGTCGAGTTGGAGCGTCAGGCCAGGGTCCATCAGCAGCAACAGCTCGCCCTTGAGCTTGTACACTCCTCTGACGACAGCTTTGATGCGGGCGTCCAGCGTGGATGGCACCGCCTCAAACGATGATGGATCGACGGTCACCACGTCGCCGATGTCGTCGACGAGCAGACTGACGGTGCTGTCGCCATGACGGACAACGACGTTGACGGGCTCCATCGTCGCCGGACGCGGTCCGAGCTCAAGGCGGATGCGCAGATCAAGGGCTGTGACGATGTGCCCGCGCAGATTGATCAGGCCGGTGATGACGGCCGGGGCCAGTGGCACCGGTGTCATTTCCTGCAGCCGCAACACCTCCTGCACAAAGCGGACGTCGATACCAAAGAGCACCCCATCGAGGAGGAATGTGCACAGCTGGTTTGTCGTCTCCTGGGTCGGCAGGGTCACATCGCGCTCCGCGGCAACAGGGTCGGCGCCTGCGTGCGCAGCACGTCTTCGGCGTCGAGGATTTCGATGACGCGACCTTGAACGACGGCAGCGCCCACGACGGAACTCCGTGCCGCTGAACGATCGATGGCCAGGGCTTCCGTGACGACGTCAAGGATGGAGCGGACGATCAAGCCGACGTGCCGATCGCCGCTTGAGTAGACGATGACATGCACCGGGCGTCGCGGGTCTTGCGGAGCGCCGAGAGGTCCCAGCACCGGACCAAGTTCGACGAGAGGCAGAATCGCGCCGCGATATTGCACGACGGGACGGCGACCGATGCGTTCGATTTTTTCGTAGGGGAATTCTTCAATGCGCGCGACCGCCGACAGCGGTATCGCCATGACCTCGTCGTCGCCGACGGCAAACAACAACAAGGTTTGGCGGTCATCGCTCCCGGCGTTTTTCATGGCGTCGTCAGCGCCGACGCTGTTTCGTTCGTCGCTGACGCCATCGGTGCCGACGGCCTCAGCGTGCTGGGCCAGCCCTGCGACGTCGAGAATCAGCGCGACGCGACCGTCGCCCATGATGGTGGCGCCAGCGAAGACTGCGATGCCCTTGAGCTCCTTGCCCAGTGGCTTGACGACGATTTCCTCGGTGTCGAGGACCTCGTCGACGACCAGGCCAAACTGGTGGTCATCGGCCTGCAGCACCACGATGTTGGTGCCGGCGCTTTCGGTGGCGCGTGCTGCCAAGACGCCGAGGGCCTGGTCGATGAGGACGGCACGGGGGGCAAGCTCGCCGAGCGCGCGAAAGGCCCCGGCAATATCGCCGCGTGTCTTCGCTTCGAGCACCTTGTGCACTCCTTCAAAAAAGGAGCGGTGGAGGTCGCCGAGCAGTGCTTCGTCGCCTGGGTGATGCTGCAGCCACAGCCCCATCGATGACGATGCAGCCGTCAGCGACTGGTCGGCCGGCAGCGGCGCTCCCTCGGCCACGTGGCGGGCCAGCTGCGGCGTAAACGCCAAATAGCGCGCTCGTTCGCCATCGATGTCGAGACCGCCAAGGGTCGCCGATGACGTCGGCAGCGTGCTCTCGCGGCGACGGGTGCCGCCCCGCAGTTCCTCGGCGAGGAATACCAGGGGCAACAACTCGCCGCGCAAACGGAAGAATGCGCTGCCCTGAACGCGTTCGATGCCTTGAGCCGCGTCGGCGTCGATGCGCACGAGTTCGACCAGGTTGACCTGGGGGATCGCGTAGCGCTGCCCGCTGCTGGCAAAGATCAGAGCCGGGATGATGGCCAGCGTGAGCGGAATCTTGATTCGCAGCGTCGTGCCAGCGCCCGGTCGACTGACGACGTCGACGGTGCCGCCGATGCGTTCGACATTGGTCTTGACGACGTCCATACCGACGCCGCGCCCCGAGATGTTGCTGACCTTTTCGGCGGTGGAAAATCCCGGCAGAAAGATGAGCTGGGTCAGCTCGAAGTCGCCCATCCTTGCGGCTCGGTCCGACGAGATCAGCCCACGTTCAATGGCCTTTCTTCGGACCGCGTCGACGTTGATGCCGGCGCCGTCATCGGAGATTTCGACGTTGACCTGGCCGCCCTCATGAAATGCGCGCAGCGTCAGGGTACCGGTCTTTGGTTTGCCGGCGGCGGCGCGCGGCTCGGGCATTTCGATGCCATGGTCGATGCTGTTGCGGACGATGTGCGTCAGGGCGTCCTTGATGGCCTCAAGGATGGTGCGGTCGAGTTCGGTCTCCTGGCCCACCATTTCGAGACGGACTTGCTTGCCGAGTTGCACAGCGAGGTCGCGGACGACGCGTGGCAGCTTGCTCCACACCACGCCGATGGGCTGCATCCTCGTCTTCATGACGTTTTCTTGCAGCTCGGTCGTGATCAGGCTGAGCCGCTGAGCGGCGCTGACAAAGGCCTGGTCTTCGATGCGCGCACCGATCTGCACGAGCTGATTGCGGGCCAGGACGAGCTCGCCGACCAAATTCATCAACTTGTCGAGCAGGCCAACGTCGACGCGGACATTCAGGTCCGACGTCGGCGACTCCACACCGGTTGCCGGCGCTGGCGCGGCTGGCGGCGCTGCCACCGGTGGCCCAGCCTTCGCCGCTGGCTTGGTCGTGGCGCCATTGGGCGCCGCAGCACTTGTGGCGGTCGCGGGTGCGGGTTCTTGGGCCGGCGCAGGCGCGGTCGGCGTCGCCGGCGGTGGGGCAGGCGCTGCCGCCGCCTTGGCGCTGCCCTTTGGGGCTGGCGCGGCAGGCTTCGACGGCGTGCTCCTGGCGGCGCGCAGGTCGTTCAGCGTGTTGATCAGGTCGTCGTGGGCGACCTCGCCGTCGACCCCGGTCGCCTCAACGAGTTTGAGCATGGCGCGGATGCGGTCGACCATCGCCAACAGCGCCGACGTCAGCTCGCCATCGAGCAGAATCGTTCCGTCTCGGACCTGCGACAGCAGGCTTTCACCAGCGTGGGTGAGCCCTTCAAGTCGAGAGAAGCCCAGGAATCCCGCTGTTCCCTTGATGGTGTGAATGGTCCGAAAGATGCCTGCCGTTTTTTCCCTGTCACCGGGGCGGGTCTCTAGAGCCACGAAATCTCGATCGAGCTGATCAAGATTCTCACGGCTTTCCATCAAGAATTCCTGGACGGCCTCGTCGAGATTCAACATTCCGGTCCTCTGACGCAGCCTGGCATTTCGGTCGAACGCAATATGTAACCCCGTACCGGGTCCGGTCAATGATCCAAGCCGACGGACGCTCCGCCATCGTCGCCTCCGGCAGCGCTCGGAGCCAGGGTGTGACCGGGATCATAGCCACGTGATCAGCCTGAAGGTTCTTCATCGGCCTCGGTAAACGAACCGATCGCCTCCCCCAGGGAGCCGGCGTTGTTGCGCAGGCCCTCTCGTTCGACGAATCGAACGAGGGCGAGGCGGGCTCGCTCCATGCTCAAGTGCCAGTCGAATCGAATCCCGGTGCCGGTCGGAATGATCCGCACCACGGTGCCGCGAAGCGCGTGCAACTCCAGGTCGCCGCTCGCATTGGGCACCGTCAACACGAGTTCTACAGAGTCATTCGCGCTGCAGACGTCCTGGGCACCGTTGAGGAACACGCCTCCAAGGCTCAGGTTTTCCGAGCGCAGTCGAAACGTTCGCTCCCCCCGCTCAAAGGTCACAGCGAGCCGGACGGGAATGCGCGAGTCATTGCGCCGGTTGTCGGCTTCGATCGTCATGGTCGGCTCCGTCGGTACACCAGCCATTGCGTGTTAGCGTGGTGCCCCCGGCTACACCAGCGACAAGCCTTGCTGCGGGGATTTGACGACGTCAGGCCAAATCAGGCGTCAGTCCGTGCGAGGCAAATCAGGCCGTTTACGTTCCCCAGTCCCAATCCTCTGGCATGCCACCATCTTGCTCCCCGGGCCTGGCGCCGCCGTTGATGCCGCCGTGGTCTGCGGCGTCGGCGCGCATCGACGTCGTCGACTCATGCACCGTCCCGTCGTCGTCGATGCTGCTCAGCTCAAAGGGCACGCCAGCGGCGCGATGGACCACCAGCCAACGTTGTCCGAGGCGGGCGCGTTCTGCGGCGCCCAGACACCACCGCACCACTGTGCCGTCGCCGGTCTCGGGCGGCGTGAGCAGCGCCGTGACGATGTGCTGGAACTCACCAAGCGTCTGCACAGCCTCGGTGCCCGAAGGCAGCGGCGGCCCCGGTAATGCCCACAACGAGGTCGACGCATCACCCAGTGCAGCGAAGCGCAGCGGCGCCCCCCACACCGCCAGCGCCGCCGCACCGTGGGGCACCGCGGGATTGTCGACGTTGGAGGGCCCCCGGGCCTCAAGGACGCTCCCATTGCTGTCCACCTCGACGGTGGCGCGGTGACCGCCATGATCGACGTGAAAAAGGTAGCAGCTGCCCGCCAGGGCGCGGGGGGCACGGGTGGCGACACAGTGATCCATCTCGACGCCCTCTTTGAGGATGTCGCCGATGGTGGCCAGGAAATGCACGCCGCGCGTCCTGGGCAAGGCGATGGGAGGTTCGATGGTCTGGGCGTTGAGCTTCAACACGCGCTGGAGCGCGTGAATGGCGTGCTCCAACAGGTCCTGAAACCGCACCCGACGATCGAGGGCCTCGCAGAGCC
>CAJBHN010000042.1 GCA_903952805.1 uncultured Myxococcales bacterium
CCGATCTCTTTGACGTCGCTGGACGCACGTCTGGCATCCGCTTGACCCTTGACGAAGCCACGCGCATCACGGCCATCACCCTGTTTGGCGACGGCGACGACAGCTACTCGGCGTGGCATGGCCCGCTCGGCGACGGGATCAACATGACGTCGACGTCGGCCGAGGTGCGGCGCATCCACGGTGCACCCGGCGCCATCGTCACCATCGACGACGTCAATGAGGAGCGCTACCCGCGTGACTGCGCCGTAGTGGCCTTCGTCTACGTGGGCGACGGGGTCAGCCAGGTGCGCTTGCGTCGAGGGTCGGTTTGAACGGGTTCATGCGCCGCCTTGGGCCTCAGCAGCGGCTGGTGATGTCCATCGCCATCATCGCGTTGGCCCATGGTGTGCTTTTACGCTTCGGGAACGAGGACGCGACGCCCTTGCGTTTGCTTGGCAGCTTTGTGTTGTCCTCCACCTTGTTGGTGGCGGCGCATCGCATTCGTCAGCGTCTCACCACATCCGCCGAGTCGCCCCCAACCTTGCCGCGCAGCGGCGACAGGAACGTGTCATGACACCGACAACGACCAACGGCAGCTCAGACGCCGACCTCATCTACGACTGGAACGAAGTCAGGCGCCGCGGCAAGGTGTTCCCGAAGCCTGTCGAGCTGTGTGATGAGACCCTGCGCGATGGCATCCAGAGTCCGTCGGTGGTGGATCCTCCCATCGAGGTCAAAAAGGAGCTCATCGAACTGATGGACCAGCTCGGCATCACGGTGGCCAACATTGGCTTGCCCGGTGCCGGTCAGCGGGCCGTTGACGACGTCAAAGCCCTTGCCATCCACATTCGCGATCAGCGCCTTGCCATTGGCGCCACCTGCGCGGCGCGCACGGTGGTCAAGGACATCGAACCGATCGTGCGGGTGCGCGACGAAACCGGCGTGCCCATCTGCGCCTATACGTTCCTTGGCACCAGCCCGGTCCGCATGCTCGCCGAGGACTGGGACATGGACCGCCTGCTGCGGTCCACCGACGAGGCCATCTCGTTCGCCGTCAAAAACGGTCTCGACGTCGCGTTTGTCACCGAGGACACCACTCGCACGCCGCCAAAGACCCTCGACCGGCTGTTTCGCCACGCCATCTCCCTGGGCTGTCGTCGACTGGTGCTGTGCGACACCGTCGGCCACGTGACTCCTGACGGCGTCGCCAATCTCATCGACTGGACCCGCAATCTGATCGTCGCCACCGGCGAAGACGTGAAGATCGACTGGCACGGTCACAACGACCGCGGCCTCGGTGTGCCCAACGCGCTCTTTGCTCTTGAGCACGGCGCCGATCGCGTCCACGGCACGGCCCTGGGCATCGGTGAACGCGTTGGCAACGCCTCCATCGACCAAATCATCGTCAATCTGAAGCTGATGGGCGCCTACCACCACGACGTCACCCACCTCGTGCAGTACTGCCGACTCGTCGCCGAGGCCACCAAGGTCGAGGTGCCCGTCAACTATCCATTGGTGGGCCGTGACGCCTTCCGCACCGCCACCGGCGTGCACGCCGCCGCCGTCATCAAGGCCGAGAAGAAGGGCGATCGCTTCGGCGAGGCCGCCTTGGCCGACGTCATCTACTCTGGTGTCCCGGCAGGCATTTTCGGTCGCGAGCAGGAAATCGAGGTCGGGCACATGAGTGGCCTCTCCAACGTGCGCTACTGGCTTGAGAAGCGCAGGGTCGCCGTCAGTGACGAACTCATCCAGGCCATCTTTGCCAAGGCCAAGGCGAGCAATCGTACGCTCCGTGACGACGAGATCTGGGACATCGTCAAGCGACAGGGCCAGGCTTGAGTCCCGGGCAGCAAGAGGCCTTCGACACCGAGATGGCCCTGGCCAACACGTGTCTGACCGCCGCTGACGTTGAGGCGGAACTGAGGCATCTGCAGCGGGCCCACATCATCGGTCAGGCGTTCGTCGGGCCCCATGTTCGCACCCATTGGCACATGCTGCTGGTGGAACGTCGTCGAGGACGCCTTGGCGCCGTCGTCGGGCAGGCGGTTCGTATTGTCCTTGGTGCCATCGGGTCTGCCATTGGCGTGATCCCACTGGGCAATACCGGCAGCGGCGACGTCAGCATGCTGCAGCGGATGCCCATCCCGCCCGATATGCAAGCCATCGTGGACGCCCACGACCGGCAAGGCTGACGTCGGCTACAGTCCAGCATGCGTTGTCTGTGCATGCTCCTGACGAGTCTGATGTTGTCCGCGTCGTGTTCCACGCTGTCTGCGATGACGAAGACCCAGGAGGTGCTTCTCAAGCCGTCCCAGGTCTCCGCCGAGTTCAGGGACCTCGACCGGAAGAACGCCTTCGCGAGTGGTGCCAATCGCATCGCGATCAAGAAGGTCGGCCTGCCGTCCTACGACCGCTTCTTCATCAACGCCGCCGTGCTCAAGGGTACCGTCGTCCTCACCGACGTCGTGCTCAAGGAGACAGACACCCTCGTCACCACCATGAAGCTTCAGAAGAGCGCAGGGGACGCCTTCAGCCCGGCGCAGCTCAAGCGCATTGAACAGGCGCAGCAGCGTCTGACGTCGTTGACGGCGATGGTCGCCAAGGTCCCCGACAAGGGCAGCAAGCTCCTTGCCGACGGCGAGGCCCTCCAAAACGGCGCCGTGAAGACCTTCAGCGGCGACAACGCCATCAAACTCCCGGGCGTCGTCGAGGGCCTCAGCCAGGCCGCCGCCGAACTCAAGGACGCGGGAGCCCGTGTCCCCGGTGTGCTCAGCCACGCCAAGAGGACCAGCGGCGCCCTGACGGCCCTGATGACGGGCTGATCGGTGCGGGTCGCTGTTGGCTCCGATAGCATCACGTCATGACCACGACGGAGGCGCCACGCGCGGCCTACATGGAACTTGGCATTCTCGCTGAAGGCGGGATGGCTCTGGTCATGCGCGCGGTGCGGCAGTCCGATGGCGCCAACGTCGTCGTCAAACGGGTGCGGCCACCTCTGTGTTTTGATCAGGGTTTTTTGCGGCTCTTTCGCGACGAGGGGGCCCTGCACAGTGTCTTGGAGCACGAGCATATTGTTCGGCTCCTCGACCACGGTGAGGATGAACAAGGGCCGTATCTCGTCTTTGAGCACATCAGCGGCACCGACCTCGGTGTGCTGTTGGAGCGGGCCCTGGTGGGCGACAGTTCAATCGACGTCGAGCTCGTGCTCGCTGTGGCGGTCCCGGTGACCGCCGCGCTGGCGTTTGTCCATGACGCCGTCAGCGACGGCCGCGCCTTGAACGCCGTGCACCGCGATGTCTCCCCCGCCAACGTCTTGCTCGGTGACGACGGTGCGGTGAAGTTGGCGGACTTCGGGGTGGCAGCGTCGACCTTGAAGACCGAAGTCACCGTGGCCGGCGAGCTCAAGGGCAAGTTCGCCTACATGGCCCCTGAACAGACCCGCGGTGGCCCCGTCACGCCCCAGGCCGACCTCTTCGCCCTGGGCGTGGTGCTGTGGGAATGCCTGGCCAACCGTCGCCTGTTTGAGGCACCCACCGACGCCGACGTCGTCCAGCAGGTGCGACACAAGGAAGCGCCCCGCCTCGATGGCGCCGACGTCGCCACCCGGATTGATGCGGCCCTGGCCGATCTGGTCGCCGAACTCCTGCAAAAGGAGCCGTCGTTGCGGCCAGCGTCGGCCGGCCAGGTGCATGATCGGTTGATGGCGATGGCCAGCGAGCGGGGCCTTGACGACGGCCTGCGCCGGCTGGTGGCCCAGGCTGTGCGCCAGGTTCCTCGTCGTGAGCTGTCGCCCATTGCTCCCGACGTCCCCCTTCGACGGCGTACCCAAAGGGTCGTTGGCCTCGCCACCGCCGACACCATTCGACGGCTGCCCACGGCACCGGCACCCCGACGCCGCGTGTTCGTCGGCGCCATCGCTGTGGTCGTGGCCGTCGTCGCTGTCCTGCTGCTCATCCCGGTGTCAGCGACGACGACAGCGACGACACCGGCGACG
>CAJBHN010000043.1 GCA_903952805.1 uncultured Myxococcales bacterium
CCTCGGGAGGGATCACGACGTCGCCGATGCCGCCGCTCTGCGTCGCTGTCTCATCTTCGGCGAGGATCGCCTCGACTTCTTCGCCCGGGCCCACCTCGTCACGCCGTACGCCGATCCTCTGCTCGCCACCGACGTCGCCGACGCCGGCCTGACCGCCGACGTCGTCGACCATCTGGTGCAGCCGCGCGTGTTGCTGCGCACGGTTCTCCCCGCCGAGGTGCGCGTGCGCGACGACCGGGCGCCCGCGAGCAAGCCGCTGCCGGACGGCATGCCGGTCGAGTTCGTCGCGTCGTCGTGCTTGGCGGGCCACGTGGTCGCACGGGTCGGAGGGGTCGGGGTCGTGGCCCTGCCCAGAGACGCCGTCGGGACCGTCGCCGACTGGCAGCAGCGCCTGTGCAGCGGCGCCCGCACGCTGCCTGCCGCTGGCCCGCGCAGCGACGGCGAACGTCGCTCGCTCGTCCACCAGCTCGCGGCGGCGACGCGCGGCTTGCCCCCCCGCCTTCGACAACCCGCGGTTGTCGCCTGCTGGTGACTCGGTGCTCTTGCAGGGGTGGCGGAACACAAATGCGAACGCCCTCACCGCCGAGCGCTTCGTCGTCACCGCCGTCGCGACCGTGCGGGCCGCCCCGCGCAGCGACGGTGCGGTTGTCGCCCGCCTCGGCCCGGGCCTGTCGCTCCGCGCCGTCGACGAGGGTGGCTCCGCCGCCGCCTGCGTCTCCGGCTTCGTGCCGGTCTTTGGGGCGTTTGGCGCCGGCTTCGTCGCCGCCGACGCGGTGCGCGCCGCGCCACTGTCGCTCCCCGAGCTCGTCGCCGCGCACGCCGCCGCCACCGACGACGCGACCCGCGCCGTCTGGGCGATGGAGCGCGCCTTCGCCGACCCCACGCAGGCCCACCTGGAAGAGGCCCGCGACGCCTTCGCCCTCGCCCAGCGTCACGCGAGGACCACACCGGCCGGGCCCTGCGACACCGTGCCGTCGTCGACCTGCCGTGGCGAAAGCACCGAGGGCAGCGACGAGGTCGACGCCGCGGCTGGCCGGCTGATGCCCCTGCTCGCGCGGGCACCCGCGGGGCCGTGGACGGCGCTGCCGAGCCTGACGTCGACAGGCGAGCCCGCGCGGCTGCGTTCGATCGCGCTGCACCTCGACCGGGAATGTGAATGCTGCGGATGTGGCACATGCGGCGCCACCGTCTCCGTCGACGTCGAGCTGCTGTCCGACGCCGGGCGGCGCATCGAGCTGCACTCGGGCGCCGCCATGGTGTCGATCCGGCCGCCGATGGCCTGGGAGAAGGCGGTGGACACGTCGGTGTGCAACGGGATCGACGCCGTGGTGAAGTCGTCGCCGGCGTGGGCGGCGGCGGCCGTCTCCTCCGACGAGCTGCGCACCGCCGAAGCGATCAACGCGTCGATCCTCGTCCAGGACGGCGTGAGCAACTGTGTGCCCGACGGCGTTGGCGGTGCGTGGTGGGTCGTCCAGGTCGGCGAGTGCAACGAAATGACCGCGCTTGAGCGCGCATTTCACGTCCGGGGCGGCCGGGTTGTGGAGACCGCGCCGCTCGTCGCCATCACGAAGAACCTCGACGGCAGCATGGCCGCGTGCTGGACGGCGTCGTCGTTGCCACAGGCGAGCCGCGATGCGCGCGGTCGCTACCGGGTGACGGCCACCGGCGTCCCGTGGCCACCGCCGAAGCCCGCGGCGAAGGCGGCGAAGGTGGCGCCGTGAGGGCGTTCATCCCACGCATGGGAGCGCGCCATCGTCTTCGCGGATGCCTGCGCGCCTCGCCTTTCCTGGCGCTCGCGACGCTGCTTGCCTGCTCCGCGCCGCCGTCACCGTCGCCGTCGCCGTCACCGTCACCGTCGCTGCCAGCGATGGTCGGCTGGCCCGCCCTGCAGGTTGTCGAGCGCCTGGACGTGCCGATGCACGGCGACGCGTTGCCGGCCGGAATCACGTCCTGGGAGCGGCTCGTGGTGCGGTCGGCCGACCTCGAGGTCGTCGGCGTCGACGCCCGGGGCGGCACGCCGGTGCTGGAATGCCGGAGCGACGGCACGGCCGAACTCCGCTTCTCGCGCGACGGCGTCGACGTCGCTTATGCCGAGCACCGCTGTCGCCGCGTGGTCGCCGTGCGGCTCGTGCCCGACAACGTCGTCGCCTGGGCCGGCGAGCCTGTCACGGCGCGCCTCGAGGCCGTCGACGCCCAGGGGCGCGCGATCGACGAGCTGCGCGGCGCGCTTGGCGCCTTCTCCAAGGCGGCAGACGTGCGGCTCGATGTTGTCGACGGCGCGGTGACGCTGACGGCGTTCGTCCCCGGCGCCACAGCAGTCGAAGCC
>CAJBHN010000044.1 GCA_903952805.1 uncultured Myxococcales bacterium
ACCGGTGCCGGCCCCGGCATCATGACGGCCGGTCCTGAAGGCTTCAAAGCGGCCCTGAAGAACCTGCCGAAGTCAGCCGCCGCCCTCGACGGCGACACCGCGCTGCACCCGCTGGTCGCGGGCATGACCAATGCGGTGTGCGCCGAAAAGACCCAGGGCTTTCGCATCAAGCTCCCATTCGAGCAGGCGTGGAGCGACGCCATCGACGTTGGCGCCGAAGCCAAACTCTTCCCCTATCGCAAGCTCGCCCTGTACGAAAACTGCAAGGGCGTCGCCGTGTTCCCCGGCGGCTATGGCACCCTCGACGAGCTTTTCGAAGTCTGGGCCCACGGCGAGGCCGGTCGCTTCAACAAGCCCATGGCGGCCGTCGGCACCGCGTTTTGGGCGGCCATCCTTGACCCCATCCAGCAGGTCGCCGTCGAGGGCAGCCCTGGCCGTCAGCTCATCGCGGCGTCGGAGTGGCAGAAGCTCAAGCTCACCGATTCGCCGGCGGACCTCGTCGAGCACTTTGAGCAGGCGTCGTCGACGACCAACATCTACGACAAGCCCCCCCTGGAGCGCGCCGCCAAGCTGGCCCGCGAAATCGACGAATCCATCGCGGTGCTCGATCGTTTGCCGGCGTCGGTCACCTTCCTGGGAGGCCGTCGCCTCGACGACGCCGACCCAACCCTCGGCGTCGCCACCGCCATGGCCCGTGACCTCGCGGCCCTCGGCGTACCGCTGCGCGTGGGCTCTGCTGGCGTCGTCGCCGAGGCCGTCTGCCGCGGCGCCGGCGCCGACACCCAGGTGCAGGGGCTGCTGCTGGGCGGCCTCAAGGGCACTCGCGACTTGCCCAATCTGACGGTGCACCAGTCGGTCAACGACCTCGTCACCCACAAGGAAATCATCGGCCGCAAGAGCCAGGCCTTCGTGGCGTTGCCGGGCGGCCTCAACACCCTCGGCGAGGTGTTTTCGGTCCTCACCCAAATCCAGACGGGCCACCTGCCCAAGATCCCCGTCGTGCTGGTCGGCAAGGACTATTGGCAGCCCATCTTTGACGCCCTCAAAAAGACCATGTTGTCGCCCGAGCGCCAGACCATTGCCGCCCACGACCTCGACCTGGTCACCATTACCGACGACCCCCACGAGGCCCTCACGGCCATGCGGTCGTCGTTGTCGTCGTCGAAGGCGTCGACCACGTTGCTGCCGCAGTCGGCGTCGACGGCGTCATCGCAGGTGCTCTTTGAGGGGGAGCGGGCCACCATGCTGAACCCGCCCGGTGCCATGCTGGCGTCGTGGTTGGCCGGTGACGTCCGCGGCGGCAACGTCGTCGCCGCCGACGCCACGTTTGACCCCGCCGTGTCACGGGCCTTCGTCGCCGAGCAGCTCAAGCCCGCGCTCATCACCGCCCTCGACGACAAGGGCATCAACCCGCGCCACGTCGCCTGGGCCCTCGACCACGGCGTCAGCGCCGCCACCGTGGCTGGCCTCGTCAAGGACGGTGGTGGGCCGCAGACGTTCCGCTTCCTGTATGCCTGTGCTCCCTACGCCGCCTTCCGCAGCGTGGACGCCGCCGCCGCGCGCATCGTTGAGCGTTGGCACCCCCACCACGAGGTGGTCTTTCAACGCTTGACCGAACTGTCGACGTCGACGCTGCTGCAAAACCCCGATGCCATGAAGATCTGGATCGAGGGCATCTGCGCCCCCGGTGCCGCCGGCGACGGCTTTTGCACGATGGTTGGCGACGCCTGGGACCTCGTCAGCGCTGGCCACAAGGTCGCCATCGAGGAGCACGCCCGGGGCACCGGTGACATCATCGACCTCGACGAAGGGGTCACCTACCAGCACAAGCGCGTGCTCTCGCCCCACCTGGCGCCGTCGCTCAAGAAGGCGGCCGAGCAGCTGCTTGGGGCCCCAGCGGGCATGGTGGGTGTGGTCCATCTCGATGTGCGCAACAACCCGAGCATGAACGCTCTCGACGACGACGG
>CAJBHN010000045.1 GCA_903952805.1 uncultured Myxococcales bacterium
ATGCACCCACCCGCTGGGTGGCCCGGAGGACTCGATGGATCCCAAGAGCGTGAAGGTTGGCGTTGTCGGCGCAGGCAACATGGGCGCAGGAATCGCCCAGAAATATGCCACCGAGGGCTTCAACACCGTCGTCGTCGACGTCGACCAGGCCGCTGTCGACCGCGGTCAGGCCCGCATCAAGCAAACCCTTGATGAGGGCGTCGCTCGCAAGATTTTCACCCCCGAAAAGCGCGACGACATCCTCTCGCGCCTGACGTTCTCCGCCGACAAGGATGCCCTCAAGGGTGCCGCCCTCGTCGTCGAGGCGGTTTTTGAAGACCTGGGCGTCAAGACGGCCCTGTTCAAGGACCTCGACGCGCGCCTCGGCCCAGACACCATCCTGGGCACCAACACCTCGAGCTTCTTCGTCGACGACCTCGCCAAGGCCTGCGCCCACCCCGAGCGCGTCGTCGGCCTTCACTATTTCTACCACCCCGCCAAGAACCGCCTTGTCGAGGTCATCAAGGGGACAGCGACCTCCCAGCACGCGTTCGACACGGCGTGGAAGATCCAGGAACTGTGCGGCAAGACCCCCGTAGACAGCCTCGACCGCCCCGGCTTCATCGTGAACCGCTTCTTCGTGCCGTGGCTCAATGAGTCCATGCGCCTCGTCGAAGAAGGCGTCGCCACCATCGCCACCGTCGAGTGGGCCTGCAAGCAGAGCTTCGGCGTCGGCATGGGTCCCTTCGAGTTGATGAACGTCACCGGCGTGCCCATCACGCTGCACGCCGCCACGACCCTCGGCAAAGAGCTCGGCGCGTTCTACGCCCCCTGCGATCTGATTCGCCCCGTCGTCGACGCCAAGAAGAACTGGGACCTCTCTGGCACCGCCGACACCAGCAAGCTCGAGGTGGTGGCTGAGCGCCTGTGGGGCGTGGTGTGGCAAGTCGCCTGCCAGCTCGTGTTCGACGAGAAGGTCTGCACGCTGGAGGACTGCGACCTCGGCGCCCGCGTCGGTCTGCGCTGGCCCAAAGGCCCCTTCGAGGTCATGAACGAGCGGGGCACCCGCGCCGGCCTGTGGGCCGTGCAGTCCATCGCCGCCCGCTACCCCGATGTGAATGTCCCCGCCGTCCTCGTCGAGCACGGCGAGAAGAACCGGCCCTTCGCCATCAAGCTCGTGGCCCATCGCGTCGACAGCGACGGCGTCGGCGTCATCACGTTTCAGCGTCCCGACGCCATGAACGCGCTCAACGAAGCCGTCACCGCCCAGCTGGGCGCGGCCTTTGATGCGCTGGCGGCGAACCCGGCCTGCAAGGGCATCGTCATCGAAGGCAAGGGCAAGGCCTTTGTCGCCGGCGCCGACACCAAGTTCTTCGTCGAGCAGATCGAGGGCAAAGACATCCCCCGCATCGTGCGCTTCGCGTCGGACGGTCAGGACATCTTTGGCCGCATCGATCGCAGCCCCAAGCCCGTCGTCTGCAAACTGCACGGCCTGTCCCTCGGGGGCGGCAGTGAGCTGGCCCTCGCTTGCGACTGGATCGTCGCCACGCCCCGTGGCTCGCTGGGCTTCCCCGAGACGGGCATCGGCATCTACCCCGGCCTGGGGGGCACCCAGCGCAGCGCTCGCCGCGTGGGCGTGCCCCTGGCGCGCTGGCTGGTGCTGACGGGCGAGACCGTCGACGCCACCACCGGCCACAAGGTCGGCCTCGTCGACGACGTCGTCACCGCCAACGAGCTCGACGCCGCCTGCCGGGCCCGCGCTCTGTCGGGCAAGACCCGCGCCGAAAACGCGCCGCCGACTGTGGCGCCCGCGGGCTTCGAGGCCGCCTGGGCCGCGTTTTCGTGGACGAGCCTGTACGACTTGATGAAGGGCTTCGCCAACGCCGGTGCTGCGCTCGACAAGAGCATCAAGAAGGCGGCCTTCAAGGCCCCCCTCGCCATGCAAGCCGCCGACGAGCTCATCAAGCTGGCGGCGACCACGACGCTGGCCGAGGGCCTCGCCGCCGAAACGAAGGGCCTCAAGGCCATCTTCTCGTCGAAGGACGCCTACGAGGGGCTCTCCACCCTTGGCGTGCGCCGCCCGAACTACCGCGGCCAGTAGCCCAGGCCTCCGGTGACATGAGAAACGGCCGCGGCGTCGACGACGTCGCGGCCGTTTTCGTTGGATACCAGCCAAGAAAAAGGCGGCCTCGCGCCGCCTCAATCGTTCTGTTCGACATTCGAGGACGTCGGCTCAGAGCTCGAACATCAACAGCTGCAGGATGCGCAGCTGGTCGGGGTGGGAGCCGGGCTCCTGGTGGAACGACGAGTAGGTGACGCGGCCCTGGCCGTGGTCGAAGCCGACAATCTGGGGCGCGTCGTTGACGCGGCCGCCGTCGACGAGGGCCGCGTCGGCCGTGAGATACACCGTGACGCCGCTGGCGACGGCCGAGACGACGGACCAGGACGCGAGCGGGTAGTGCAGCGTCGCCGACGAACGACCAAAGAGGCTCGACATGTTGAAGTCGACGATGCTGGCGGCGAGGCTGTCGACGGAGGCGCCCTTGTCGGCGGCGCCGCGGGTGCCGTCGTTGCCGACGAACTCAATCTTGTCGGCGAAGGTGCCCTCGATGAGGTCGTAGGCCTGGTCGGACGCATACAGGCTGCCGCCGTCGCTGATGAAAGCGCGCAGCCGGTCGCGCATGATTGACGACGCCAGATACGCGGGCTCGGCGGAGCGGCAGTTCAAAAAGAGGACGTCGTAATCGCGCACCCGCTCGTCGCCGTCGAGGAGCACCTCGGCCCAATCGGCGCCGTAGATGTCGATCTGGCCCTCGTCGATGCCGAGGCTGCCGAGCACCTGCTCGACATGATCGAACTCGCTGCCGCGCACGACGGCGATGCGGATGGCGTCGGGCTGCAGCTGACAGTCCTGCTCGTCGAGTTGGAGGATGCTGCCGACGGGGATGGTGACGGTCTGCTCGCTGCGGAAGGTGCCCTTCTGGATGACCAACAGCTGGGTGCCACTGGGCACGCCCTCGAGGAGAAAGCGGCCGTCGGCGTCAGTGAGCGAGGCGATTTCAGCCATGCCGATGGGCGCGATGCTGGCGCGGGCGTCGGTCAGCGCGTTTTGGCCGTCGGGGGTGCAGACGCGGCCGCGGACGCCGCCGACCTCGACGGGAGCGGGGATGGCGCAGGCGTCGCCGACGTCGACGACGGTCTCGACGTTGACCTCAACGGTGATGGCCTCACTGCGGGAGTAGCCCTCGCCGCGGACGCTGAGGGCGTGGGTGCCGACGGGGACATCGCTGAAGCTGAAGAAGCCGTCGGCGTCGGTGGTGGTGGCCAGGCGGCTGTCATCGGGCAGCACGATGAGCACGTCGGCGTTGGCGACGACGACGCCGACGTGGCCGTTGCAGACCTGGCCGCGGACCGAGCCGTAGTCGACGCCGGGGAGGCCGCGACAGGCGGTGTCTGGGACCTCAGAGGTCACACCGGCAATGACGACGATGGCGATGGTGCGCTCGCCGGGCAAGGTGACCTCTGCTGAGCCCGCGGGGACGTTGGCGATGCGGAAGCTGCCGTCGTCGGCGGTGCGGCTGCTCAAGGTCTGGCCGGCGGCGGCGACGCTGACGTCGACGTCAACAATGGGGCGACCGCTGTCGGGGTCGCAGGCGATGCCCCGCAACACGCCGGGGGCTACGGCGAGGGGCTCCAGGCCACAATCGCAGGCGGGCAGGCAGGCCAGGACGGCGAGGCAAACGGCAGCGACACGGTGGATCACGCGCATGTGGTCAGATGTACGCAGAGAATCGGGGGGTCGCCAGTGACGATCTGGAAACAACGGCCCTGGCGCACGGCAACGCTCCAGGCGGCTGGAGGCCTCGCCGATCCAGCGGCTGTGAGCGCGGTCAGTCCCAACCCTTCGTTGGCACGGTTCGGGCCCTCGCGGCCGTGCAAGACACACCGAGCCGCTCTCGTCGGATGCGTCGGCGACACGCTCGTTCATCTGGGTCCATGGTGCTGGGCATGTCGTCACGCTGCTGCATCCGTCGATCGGGGGTGCTATGGGACGACGATGCGTCGTCTCTCCGGTCTCCTCGTTGGTGCTGTCCTTGCCGTGTCCTGTGCCCATGGCCCCAGCGAGAAGGACGTGACCGCAGGTCATGGCCATTACGAAGTCGCCATCGCCATCATGGGCGAGGCCCAAAAAGCCGAGGCGGCCCAAGACGGCCCGGGTCGCGACGCGAAGTACCGCGAAGCCCTGCAAGAGCTCATCAACGCCGAGAAGCGCAACCCCGACGACGCACCGATGCAGCTGCTGCTCGGACAAGTCTACTTCCTGGGCTTTCGACGCCACGACGACGCCATCGTGCACCTGGACAAGGCCATCGCGCTGAAGGCCAGCATGGCGGCCCCAGACGCCGCCCCCGCCGAGCGCGAATTCCCCGAAGCCGAGCAGACCCTCGGCGTCGTTCTCGTCGACAAGGGGCAAGCCGAGCTCGCGCTGCCCCATTTCGAAAAGGCCCGCACCAATCTGCTGTACGCCACGCCGTACTTCGCCGAACAAGAGCTCGGCACCGCTTTGTTCAAACTCGGTCGGCACGACCAGGCCGCCCAACATCTGGCGGTGGCCATCCAGCAGCAGCCCGACCTGTGCGGCGCCTACACCCGCCTTGCCGACGTCGAGGAGGCCCGTGGCCAGGACGCGCGGCTGCGCAAGGTGCTCGAGGACTTCATTGTGCGCTGCGACAGCGAACGGCTGCGCGGGGCCGTCGGCGCCCGTTTGTTGGGACCAGCCTGGTTCAAGCTCGGCGAAGCGCGCCTGCGTCAGGGCGAAAAGGCCGGCGCCGTCGACGCCTTTCGCACCTGCGCCACCCGATTTCCTGGTGAAGCCGCCGCCGTCGAATGCGTGAAGCGCCTCGACGTGCTGGGTGAGCCCCTTCGCATCGACGAAATCAGCTCGGGTGGCTGACGTCGGCAGCGACGAAGTTATCGTCGCCAGCGTCATTCCCTACGGCGAGGCCGACGCCATTGTGCGTTGCTTTGGTCGGCAACGAGGTCGCTTCTCGGCCTTTGCCCGGGGAGCCCGAGCCTCACGTCGTCGCTTTCCTGGCTTGATGGCCCCTGCCCTGGGCACCGTCATCGTCCGCGCCCGGCGGGGCGACATGCTTGACCTTGTCGAACTCGACACCGACACGCGGCTGATGGACCTGGCCCGGGACCTGCGTGCCTGGGGCTTTGCTGGCTATGTGATTGAGCTGGTCGAGCGTTTTGTGCCCGAGGGAGCGCCGCTGCCGTCGTTCTTCGACACCGTCAGCGCCACCGTCGTAACTCTCTCCCGGCTGGGCGCCCAGCCCCGGGTGCTGCGCGCCTTTGAGCTGCGTTTGCTCGACGAACTCGGGGTGCTGCCCGACCTCGGCGATGCGGTCGACGACCCCGGCATGCCTGTCGTCGCCTACGATCCGGCTCGTGGCCATCTGTTGGCCCGGGCGACGCCCGCCAGTGTGCCTTTTTCCGACAGCGCCCGGCAGGCGGCCATCCACCTCCTGCAATGTGGCGCCGACGAGGCCGTCGCCTTGCCCATCGACGACGACGTGCTGCGCGAGGTCAGCCGAATCTTCGCCAACTGGCTGCGGCGTTAAGGGGTGGCGCTGCGCTCGCTGGAAGTGCTGAAACAGATGCGCTGACGTCGTGGGGCTCGATCGCTACAGTACGAGTATGCGCAGCGTTTCGAACTCGACCACCGCCGCCACAGCCATTGCTCTCATACAAGACCTTCAGCACCAGCTGAAGGCGAGGCTCGAAGGGCTCGCCGACGACGGCACCCAACTCACACGCGTCGAGTGGCTGCGCGACGGCGGGCGTCACGGCGGTGGCGTGCGCTTCGAGCTTGCCGATCGCGGCCCCTTCAACCGGGCGTCGGTCAACATGTCCCATGTCCATTACGACGACGACGACGTGCGGCCACTGCGTTCGGCGACGGCGCTGTCGAGCATCATCCATCCCGCCCACCCGCGGGCGCCGTCGCTGCACCTGCACATCAGCTGGACCGAGCTGCGTACGGGCCTGGGCTCGTGGCGCATCATGGCCGACCTGAACCCGTCCATCCCCGACGACGAGGACACCGACCGCTTCGCCACCGCCGTCGTCGCCGCCTTCGTCGAACACGCCGGCAGCGCCATCGCCGAAGGCGCCCTCCGCCAGGGTGACCGCTACTTCTTCATCCCGGCCCTCAACCGCCACCGCGGCGTCTGCCACACCTATCTGGAGAGCTACCGCAGCGACGACGCCGACGCCGACCTCGCGTTGGCGCGCCATGTGGGCGAGGTCGTCATTGCCGTCTACGTCGACATGGTCCGCGACGTCCTGCGCAGCGCCGCTGCACCCACCGACGACGAACGCCAAGCCCAGCTCGCGTACCACACGGCCTATCTATTCCAGGTGCTGACCCTTGATCGGGGCACCACCTCGGGGCTGTTGATCCACGACGAAAACGACCTCGGCATTCTCGGCAGCCTGCCCGGTCGCGTCGATCGGGCCTTGCTGTCGTCGTGGGCGAACCTGGTACCGCCGCTGCAGCAGCCCCTCGTCGAGGCCCTCGTCGGCTGTTTGCGGGATGAGCACCCCTGCCCCGTCGACAGCGACGCCCGCGCTTGCCTTGCGCGCGCCGTACGCGCCTTCTACCGGGCCACGCCCGCGGCGCTTGAGCTGCAGGCCCGTGGCGACGTCGTACCGCCAACGACGTACAACCACGGCCGCTGAGGTTGGCGCCAGACCGACACCCCGTCGGGAATCGGCTCGTCAGTCGACGGAGAAGCCCGCCGCCCGCAGTCGTCCAAAGACCCCCGCGGTGTCCACCAATGGCGTAAAGACCACGACGTCACCTGACGCGGCCAGGGCCAGGGCGCGCTCTAGACCGTCGAGGTCGTCGACGGCGAGGGAGACCTGTGCGGCATCACGTCCTCTCTCCACGAGCCGGTGGCTCAACAACGCTGGCACCTCGCCAGGCAACCGGCCCCGCAGATAATCGGGCAGGTCTCGGCAGATGACAGCATCAGGGTTGGCGACGGCGATGGCGTCGGCGAACGCGTGCAGTTCATGATCAAGCCTGTCGCCAGGAGCGCCGACGCAGACAATGAGCTTCCCCGTCGACGACGTGCGCAGGTGCCGCACCAGCCCCCACAGAGCCTCAATGGCCGCCGGGTTGTGGGCAAAGTCGACGACAACGGTGATGCCTTCGTGCACGAGCACGTTGCTGCGACCGGCGCTCTGTGCGGCCGAAGGCTGAAACGCCATCAGGCCCTGCCGAATCGTGTCGTCGTCGATGCCCATGGCGGCGGCGGCGGCGGCGGCGGCGACGGCGTTGTCGACGTTGTAGGCGGCGGCACCGCCAAACGTGATGGGCACATCGACGACAGCGACGACGGCCACCGCTGGCGCCGTGCCCTGGCCGCGCACGATGGTGGCGACGCCGTCGCTGTCCTCAACCCACCACGCCGTGGCCCCGCCGCTCGCGAGGTGCGCGTCGATGGTGGCCGAGCGGCTGCGCCCCACGAGGACAACCGCCGCCGTCATCAGCGGGGCCTGCTCCATCAACCACGGGTCATCAGCGTTGAGCACGACCGCGCCGCCGGCGCGCACGCCGTGGCCCACCAGGCACTTGACCCGGGCCATCGCACCGAGGTCGCTGACGCCGTATTCGCCGAGGTGGTCGGCAGCGATGTTGGTGATGACGCCGACCTCGTAGCCCTCGAAGGCCAGGCCTCGCCGCAACAGGCCACCGCGGGCGGTCTCCAACACCGCGAGTTCCACGCGGTCATCGCGCACCACGCGTCGTGCACCGCCGGGACCCGACCAGTCCCCTTCGTCGACGACAACGCCGCCGATGACGACGCCATCGGTGGAGGTGGCGCCCACCACGCCCCCGCTGGCAGTCAAGATGGCCGCCAGCAAGCGCGTCGTCGTGGTCTTGCCATTGGTGCCAGTGACCATGGCCACGGGGATGCGGCCCAGAGAGGCCCACGGCACGTCGTCGATGGCAGGCAGGCCCGTCAGGACCCATGTCTGACCACGGCAGCCCAGACCGATGCTCAAGCCCTCCTCGTCGACCACCGTCGCCACGCGACGCCGCGCCGCCTCAACCACCAACGCCAGCAACTGCGGACAACGCTCTTTGGCTGCAGTGGCCGGGAGCCCGTCGCGCACCAGCGGATCGACCTCGGTCCCCACCACGTCGCCGACCGCGACCTCCAGCATGTCCGCTGCAGTCAGCAGCGCGTCGACAGGGGCGGCGATGGCCATCGACAGGCCGCCATCGTAGCGGCGAAAAACCATGGTCGATGCGTCGATCCCCAGCGGTGCGCCGACGGATGCCTCGACGCTGGCAACAACGGTCGCCACGCGGGCGCGGATGGCTGCTTCCAGAGCGTCGCATCGAGCAGCGTCGCCTTCATTGGCGTCTTGGGCCGCATCGAAAGCGACCTCGGCGGCCGCCCCCGGCACCGGCAGCAGAAAATTCCGCCCGGTAAGGCGGCGCGTGTCGACCAACCGCGCCATCAGTCCTCGGTCTCGGGCTCGGCCTTCTTCAAACGCACGCCGCGGTCGTCGGTGATGACGGCGTGGACCTGGCCATCGAGATCGAGAGCCGGGGCCGACGTCGCGGCGTTGCTCTCGGCGGCGAGAGCGCCGACGTTGACCTGAGCGCGGTCGGTGCCACTGCTGTCACCGTGGAACTTCGTGATCTGCTTCCAGCACCGTGAAATTTTGTCGCCAAAGACAATCAACAGGTCGCCGCGCTGCCCGATGCGCAGGGCGTGGTCGAGCGCTCGTTCTTCGTCGGGGATGACGTCGATGCAGTCTTCCGCGAGCCCCGCCTCCATCGCCGCGCGCTTCAACATGTCGGGAACCTCGGTGGCCTTTCGGCCGCGCAGGTCGTCGTCACGGCGCAGGATCAGATGGTCGAAGCCGCCGGCGGCAATGCGACCGATCTCCCAAATGTCCTCATCACGGCGGTCGCCGGGGGCCGCCAGCACACACAAACGACGACCCGGGACCTCAAGTTTTTTGGCGAGGTCGGCCATGGCCGAGATGGCCGCCGGGTTGTGGCCGTAGTCAAGGATAACCTTGAATGGCAGCTCGTTGAACACGTTGAGCCGACCGGGAGCCTGGAAGTACGTCGTGTCGAAGGTGCGCAGCCCATGGCGGATACCGTCGAGCTTCACGCCCATCGCGTAGGCCATCAACGCCGCGAACATCGCGTTTTGCACGTTGTGCAGGGCTTTGCCCTCGAGGGTGGCGGGGATCAGATGGGTCCACAGCAAGGGCTGATGGATGCCCCGGTCGTAGAGCGTGATCATGTCGCCGTTCATGCCCTCTTCAAGAACGGCGGCAAGGCCACCGGCGCGCACGTGCTGTCGCACCAGATCGTGGCGCGGATTCATCGTGACGTAGCCGATGCGCTTGGCGTCGGTGTGGTCCGCCATCTGCAAGCAGCGCAGGTCATCGGCGTTGAGGATGGCGCATTCGCGAGCGACCTCGACGACGATGCGCTTGACCGCCGCCAACTCCTCGAGGGTCTTGACCCCACGGAGTCCGAGGTGGTCGGAGGCGATGTTGAGCACGGCGCCGACGTCGCAGTGGCGATAGCCCATGCCCGCGCGCAGCAGGCCACCCCGGGCGGTCTCGAGCACAGCCATGTCGACGGCGGGATCCTTCAACACCATCTGGGCCGCCGTCGGCCCGGTCATGTCGCCAGCGACCGTGCGCTCGCCGTCGACGTAGACGCCGTCGGTGGTACAGAGACCAACCGTGCGCCCGCTCATCTTGTGGATGTGGGCCAGCATGCGTGACGTCGTCGTTTTGCCGTTGGTGCCGGTGATGGCCGCAATGGGGATCTTGCTGGGTGCGCCCTTGGGGAAGAGCATGTCGATGACGGGCCCCGCCGGGTCACGCGGCGTGCCCTCGGTCGGGGCCACGTGCATGCGAAAGCCCGGAGCGGCGTTGACCTCGCAAATGGCCCCGCCTGTGGTCTTGTAGGATTGGGAAACGTCAGGCGTGATGAAGTCGATGCCGGCGACGTCAAGGCCAATGGCCTGGGCGGCGCGCACGGCCATCTCACGATTGTCGATATGGACGACGTCGGTGAGATCGATGGCGGTACCGCCCGTCGACAGATTGCCCGTCGAGCGCAGAAAGAACTGCTGGCCCGCATCGAGCACGGTGTCGGCGGTGACGCCCGCCAGGTTCATCAGGCGATTGGCCTGGTCGTCGATTTCAATACGCGTCAGGACCTTTTCGTGGCCGATACCGCGGCGCGGGTCGCGATTCACGATGGCGACGAGCTGGGCAATGGTGCTGACGCCGTCGCCGACGACGTGGCCCGGCACGCGCTTGGCGACGGCGATGAGTTCACCGTTGACCACCAGCATGCGGTGGTCGAAGCCGTCGATATAGGTCTCAACGATGATGGTGCGGGCGTGTTCGCGAGCCTTGTCGAACGCGGCGCGGACCTCGTCGCCCGTCTTCAAATTGATGGCCACGCCGCGGCCGTGATTGGCATCCAACGGCTTGACGACGACAGGATAGCCGAGGCGGGCGGCGGCGGCGGCGGCG
>CAJBHN010000046.1 GCA_903952805.1 uncultured Myxococcales bacterium
CGGCAGGCCACCATCGGCGGCGCTCACGGCACCGCTCCGGGCGGCGGCGGCACCAGCGCGTACTGGGGGGCACCGAGGTCGACGGGGAAATGCACGCTGAAGTAGCGGGCCAGCAGGGTGGCTTCGTCGTCGTTGATGGGGGCTCCCCAGCCCTTCATCTTCTTGATGGTCTTTTCCCACTGGCCAACCGTCAGCCGCTGCTGGGCGATGTACTGGGTCGAGTGACAGATGGCGCATTTGGCGGCGAAGACGTTGAGCTCGGGCCCCGGCGGAAATTCCCCCCGCAGGGCCATGGCCCGGGTGACCTCATTCGACGTCGTCGGCGGCGGCGGTGGCGGTGCTGTCGGTGGGAGTGCGGCGATGTGGGGGGCGGTGGTTGATGTGGTCGAAGGTGCGTCGCTGCAGGCGGCGCTGGCCACGGCCACAGCCCCGCACAACGCGACGACGACGGCGACCAGGGGGAATCGGACCGGCGGCACGCGGTTCATCCCCGCACCTCGATGGCGACCTGGTCGATGGCGTTGTGCAGATAGCCCGACGGATTCCAGATGGCCTGCTCGGGTTGCACGTCGCCTGTGGCGTCGGTGGCGCGGGACCGCAGGACGTGGCTGCCCTGGCCGAGTTTCATCGTGTGTTCAAACACCGAGAAGCCGTAGCGGCCGCCGTCGTCGACGATGCGGGCCTTCTTCCACGGGCCGCCGTCGGCGCTGATGTCGACGCGCGCGATCTTTTCGCCGCCGGCAAAGGCCACGCCGAGGACCTTGACGGCGCCCGGCGCGTGGACGGTGCCCACCGTGGGCGCGCCGATGATGGACTTCACGCGCAGGCGATCCATCGGCTTCATCAGCTCCGGCGGCACCGGCGCTCCGGGTGCTCCTGGCGTCGTCGGAAAGCGATACGCGGTCTCCCAGAAGAAGCCCTTGGGATCGTGGTCTTGCACCGTCAGGTGGCTCAGCCATTTGGTCCAGCCGTCGGCGACCCACCCCGGCATCACCAGCCGCGCCGGCGCCCCGTGGGCCCGCGACAACGGCTGGCCATTCATCTGCAGGGCCACGATGGTGTCTGGCTGCCGGGCCTTGTCCATCGGCACGCCGCGGATGAACGACGGCGTCGTCGGCAGCACGGGCCGGTCGGCCCCCTGCAGCTGCAGCATGGTGCCGGCCGCCTTTGGCTTTGCGAGGGCCAACACATCGAGGAGGCGGGGCCCCCGCCAACGGGCATTGCCCATGGCCCCCTTTTGCCACTGCACGCCGGGGACGCGGGGCTCCATCAGGGCCCGGCCGTTGCCCGCGCATTGCAGCACGGCCTCGACGTCGTGTTGGGGGAGCTTCTCGAGGTCCGCCAGCGTGAGCTGTTGGGGAGCGTCGACGAGGCCGTCAATCGTGAGTCGCCAGGAGCCCGCGTCGACGGTGGGCGTGTCGAAGTGGCTGCGGATGTAGAACTGCGACGTCGGCGTCAGTCGACTGGTGAAGACCTCGCGGGGGGACTCGTAATTCTGCGGGCGCGACGACAACTCGATGAGGCCCGTGCGGGGCAGCAGGGTGTCGTCGGCATGGGTGCGTCCAGGCAGCAGCAGGCCGACGCCGACGACGGCCCCCGTCGACAGCAGCGTGCGTCGGTCGAGATGCTTCTTCATTGGGCACCCTCGGTGGCGGCGAGCCGGGCCTGCACCTCGGGACGGGCCAACACCGCGTCGACGAGGGCGCGGAAGCGGGCTTTGTCAGAGTCGCTGCCGGCGGCCACCGCGGGCATGCCGTCGTCGCAGCCGGCGCGGACGCCGTCGGTGAGGGGAAACTGCCCGAGCAGGGGCACGCCGTAGCGCTCGGCCAACAAGGCCCCGCCGCCCTGACCAAACGGATGATGACGAACGCCGTCGCCGGTGTCGTACCAGCTCATGTTCTCGACGATGCCAAGCAGGGGGGCCCGCACATCGAGCAGCATGCGGATGGCCCGGCGCACGTCGTCGACGGCGACCAATTGGGGCGTGGTGACGATGACGGCGCCCGTCAGCCGAACCTCTTGCACCATGGTGAGCTGCACATCGCCGGTGCCCGGCGGCATGTCGACCACCAGCACGTCGAGCTCGCCCCAGTCGACGTCGTCGAGCAGCTGCACGAGGGCGCTGGTGGCCACCGACGAGCGCCACGCAAACGGCGTGTCGTCTTCGGGCGACGTCAACGCCGTGCTCATGATCTTGATGCCGAAGTTCTCGGCGGGGATCATCTTGTCGTCGCCCCAACGAACCTTCTCGTCTTGCAGCAACAGCATGCGGGCCACGCTGGGCCCATACACATCGGCGTCAAGCAGGCCGACCTTCAAGCCCCGCTGGGCGAAGCCCACGGCGAGGTTGACGGCGACGGTGGTCTTGCCGACGCCACCCTTGCCCGACGTCACGCCGATGGTGACCCGGGCGAAGCCGGCGCGGTTGTTGGGCGACGACGACGTGCCGTAGCTCAGGTCGGGCTTGTCGCCGCTGCCGCCGCTCCCCTTGGAGCCTGGTGTGCCAGCCGACTTTTTGGTGATTTGAATCAGGCTCACAGGCAGCCCTTGAAGCCGCCGGCCTTTTTCTTCTTGTTCACGGTGAACTCCCCCACGTCGACGGTGGCGACGCCAGCCTTGCTGACGCTCTTGACGACGCCATCGAAGTCGATGCTGCCGCCGCCAAAGGCGCTCTCGAGCTGGTAGCGGGCGATCTTCTTGGCGGTGGGCACGTAGATTTGCCGCTCGGCGACGTCGACGATGACGAGGCCGCTTTTGACCTCGGCCATGGGACAGCCCGAGCCGAGGATCGACAGATCGCCGGTCTTGAAGGCCTCGATGGCACACGACAGCGCGGTGACGGCGCCGGCGGTGACCTCGACGTCTTCCCTGGGTTCGACGGCGGCGGCTGGCAACGAGACCGCAGCGACAACCGCCGCGAGGATGAGGTGCTTCTTCATGGCGTGGCTCCAGGGCTCGGGGGTGATGAGGGGGCTCTTCCAAGAGTCTTCAAATAGGCGACGATGTCGGCAACCTGCTCTTTGGGCATGGCGCCGAAGCCTGGCATGACGCTTTGGGCGGTGCCGCTGCCATCGTTGACGGCGAAGGCGCCGAGGCTGCCGTGGGCATGGGCGCCGTTGTCGTCCTTCGGCTTGGTCCGATCCTGATGACGGTTGACGTTCAGGTTCGGCACCAGCGCGGCGCTCGGCGTCATGACCGAGTCCCGCAAATAGCTGTACGACGACAACACGCCGACGTTGGTCAACTCGGGGGCGAGGTCGGGAGGGCTATAGCCCTTGGCGCCGATGCGGTGGCAGGACAGGCAGATGGCTTCGACCATCGCCTGACCCCGGGCAGCGTCGCCGACGTCGCCGTCGCCGTAGCCGAAGGCGAGCTCGGCCACGTAGGTGGCATCAGGGGCGCGACCGGGCAGGCGCAGGACATGCCACGCCGACAACACCTTGTTGCCGCCCCGCTGATCCCGGGCTCCGTCCCACAGGGCGAAGGCAATGGGGACGATGGCAGCGTCGACGCTGTGCTCGGGGGCCTTCAGGGGCCGCACGAACAGCGCCCGCCAGCGCTTGGTCTTTGGCTGCCAGGCCATGCCGGTCTTCATCCACCCCAATGGCGCCGCCGTCAGCGACCCAAAGCCGGCGGCGACGGCGTGGCGGGTGGTGACCTTGCCCTGGTCCATGGCCCGCACCATGTGCACGACGACGTGGCTGCCGGCATCGCCCATGCCGATATAGGGCAGGCGCTGGCCGGCGCCGAAGGCCACGGGCATTTCGATGGCGGCGCTGTCGCCGTAGCTGTCGGTCTCGCCGACAAAGCGGTTCTCGGTGGCGTCGTCCCACTCCAGCAACACGCCGAGTTCGGTGGGGCTGGCGATGGCGCGGACGACGACATTGCCCGGGGCCGGGCTCTGGCGGAAGGCGTTGGCTCCCTTGTCGTTGAGGGTCACCGTCGACTGGGGCGCGACGACGACGCTGGTCGCCATCGCTGAGGCCCAGCCGGCGTCGTCGACGGTGGCGGGGACGGCCGGGGCGCTGCCGACGACGATGCCATCAGCGGCGAGGAAGCGGTCGGTGGCCGGCGACGCGGCCGCACCGGCATGAATGGCGAGGGCCAGCAGTGTGCTGTGCATCTTCATGGTCTGCTCCCGTCAGCGGGTGGGGGTCGTCGTTGTCGTCGTCGTCGTCGTCGTCGCGGCCTTCTTCGGCGCCGGCGACGCCATCGCCGCCTTGGGCCTCTTCTCGATCTGCAGCAGCTGTTGGGGCGTGTCGCTGATGCGAAACATGTCGGCGTGCTTGTAGGCGATGAGAATGTCCATCAGCTCGCTGGGCTGGCCGTTCTTGCGCTTCTCTTTTTCGGCCTCGACGACTTTGAGGGCCTCGCGGGTCCCCTCGCCAAACAGGCTCTCCAGATAGTTGATGGGGATGCGTTCGCTGTTGGGAATGGGTTTGCCGTTGGCGTCGAACTTGGGCGGCCCGGGCAGGGGCGGCACGTAATAGACGTTGGGTTGGGTGCCCATTTCGGGGTGCAGGGGCAGGGCCACTTTGTATTTGTACACCAGCTTGTGGACCTGGCCCTCGACGTCGTCGAGGTAGCCGACAAAGCGGATGCGGCCGACGCATTGTTGGGCGCAGGCAGGGGGCAGGCCTTTTTCAATGCGCGGGAAACAGAAAATGCATTTCTCGCTCTTGTAGAGCTTGGGATTGAAATAGACCTTCTTGTAGGGGCAGCCCGCGATGCAATAGCGCAGGCCCTCGCAGCGCTCGTGGTCGATGAGCACGATGCCGTCCTGGTCGCGCTTGAAGATGGCGCCCCGGGGACAGGCCGCCAAACAGCCCGGACTTGAGCAATGGTTGCAGATGCGCGGCAGATAAAACGCGTAGCTGTTGGGGAAGTCGCCGGCGCCCTGGTCTTCGTCCCAATTGGGGCCGACCTTCAGGGGCTGTTGGGCCTCCAACAATTCCCCGCTCTTGATGTCCTCGAGGTTGTAGTCCCACGGCGTGCCGTAATCCGACGTCCGCGACGGCACCACGCCTTCGCGCAGATTGCCCTGCTCGTCGAAGCCGCCCCCCATGGTCTCCCACTGCTTGGGATAGCCGGGACCGGGCTTGGTCTCGACGTTGTTCCAGTACATGTATTCGCGGCCATTGCGGTTGGTCCACTGCGTTTTGCAGGAGACCGTGCAGGTCTGGCAGCCAATGCATTTGTTGAGGTCCATGACCATCGCGATTTGGCGTTTCGACATAGTCGTCCTTCCGATGATTCGAGGTGGGGTCGAGCTGGGATCTGGGACCGAGGCGGTGCTGCTCAGACCTTCACGAGCTCGACCGTGGCGTCGTAGGCGTGCTGGTTGCCGTCCCAGTTGGTGCCGAATTTGAGGTGACCCCAGCCGTCGGACAGCTCAAGCATGTTGAGCATGTCGCCGACCAGCGCGTTGTGGCCCTTGCGTCCCTTGTACATGAAGGGTTCCCAGCCATGCTCCATGACGACGGCGTCTTTGGGCACGCCGGCGGCGATCTTGGCCATCAGCACGGCCTCGCCCAGTTCGTTTTTCATGATGACGTCGTCGCCGTCGTTGATGCCGAGGCCCTTGGCGATTTCGGGGTTGATCATCACGCAAGGCTTGCCCCGCTGCAGGCGCAGCAGCGTCGTCGACGTTTTGTAGGTCGAGTGAATCGACCAGCGGGCGTGGGGCGTCATCAGCACGAAGGGATGGCGCTTGGGGCGGATGCTTTCCCGCGCCGTCGGCACCGCCGCCCCCGCTTCAATCCACAGGGGGTGGTCGACGTAGAACGTCAGCCGACCCGACAAGGTGTCGAAGCGTTGGGACAGATGCTGCTGGGCTTCAAACGTGTTGTAGGGCTTGTCCTTGTACAGCGGCGACGATTTGCCGGCGTTTTCGCCGAGCACCAAAAAGCCGCCCCGGTCGTAGATGGTCTTGACGGTGTTGGGCTTGAACTGGTCGACGTGCTCGAGGGCATATTCGACGGCGTCCTTGTCGGTCTTGATCGTGCCGCCGAGCGTGAATTCCTCGTCGAGCGTGTCCAGAGACCGAAACCCGGTGGTGGTGTGGGTGGTGTCGGGGATCTTGATGTCGGCGTCGTTCTTGGTCTTTTCGAAGCGGGCCTTCGCGAGGGCCTCGATCTTGGCCGCGATGAGGGCCGAGATTTCCCACTCGCTCTTGGTCTCACCGACGGGCTTAAAGTGTTGCGGCGGCACGGCGATGTTGGCGAAGCGGTGGTAGCCGGGGTTGGTGCGGATGTCCCAGCATTCGTAGTGGGACGTGCACGGCAACAGCACGTCGGCGTACATGGCGAAGTCGGAGATGCGGATGTCGCCGTAGGCGATGAACTTCGCCTTCTCGAGGAACGCGTCTTTGTAGCCACCCTTGTTGCGGCGGAAGCGGGCGTCGGCGAAGAGCAGGTAGGTCTCGCAGGTATCCCAATACGGCTTGCCCTTGAGATAGCCCTCGTCGTTCTTGCCCTCCTTGAGCATCCCCTCGATGCGCTCCTGGTAGGCCGACTTCGACATGCCGGTGGCCCGTTGGACGTCGTCGTCGTTGAATGCCTGGTCGTAGGTCTTCATGCCGTCGCCGAGCACGAACTCCGACGTCATGCCCGACGCGAAGCGGTGCAGATATTTGCCATCAAAGCCCGACAGGCCGGCGAGGCCCGTGATGTTCCACTCGTTCTCGGTGTTGATGCCGCCGCGCTCGCCGAGCTTGCCCGACAACGCCGCCAGCGCCGAGATGGCCCGCTGGGACAGCATGCCGTTGAAGTGCTTGCCCACCGAGAAGCCCAGCGTCAGCACCGCGACCTTGGACTTCGCCACATCCACCGCCAACTCCTCGACGATGCTGGGGTGGACCCCCGTGATGTTCTTGGTCTTCTCGGGCGTGAAGCGGCCAAGCTCGCTCTTGAAGCGGGCAAACACCGTCGACACCTTGATGGTGGTGCCGTCCTTCAGCTTGACGGTCCCCTTGGTGTCCAAGACGGGTATGACGTTCCAGTCGATGTCCTGCAGGCGCAGGGTCTCGACGGTGCTGCCTTCGCAGCCGGGCAGGGGAATGGGCTTCCTGGTCACCTTGTCGAAGGCCACAAAGACGTCGTGGCGCTTTTCTTCGTCGGCCGCGAACAGCTCGACGAGCTTCTTGTCGACGCCGGTGAGGTCAAGGTCGCTCAGGCGCAGCAGATGTCCGTTGTCCTCACGGACCAGCAGGGGCAGGTCCGTGTGGGTCTGCAGGAAGGTCTCGTCGTAGAGCTTCCGATCGATGATGCGTTTGCAGATCGACAACGCCAGGTGGCCGTCGGCGCCAGCCTTTACCGGGACCCACAGGTCGGCGTGCATCGCGGTGGAGTTGAACTCCGGCGTGATGACGATGATCTTCGAGCCGTTGTATTTCCCCTCCCACAAATAGTGGGCATCGGGGATGCGCGAGGTGTTGGGATTGCAGCCCCAAAACACCGCCACGTTGCTCTTGTAGATGAAGTCGTAGGTGCAGCCGATGTTGCCCTCGCCGTAGACGGCCGAGACCCCGGGGAACATGTCGCCGACGTAGGACGCGATGTAGGGACGCACCGCACCGAGCAACGCGCCCAGCCGCTTCACCGACGCCGCGCGGGCCTCGGTCAGGACGCCGGCTCCGATGTGCACGTAGTTCCCCTCGGGGCCCTTGTCGCGCATCGTCTCGTACAGCTTCTCCGAGACCTCGGTGATGGCCTCGTCCCAGGAGATGCGCTTCCACTTGCCCTCGCCCCGCTGGCCGATGCGCCTCATCGGGTAGAGCAGTCGGTCGGGCTCATACATCGTCTGGCTGTGCTGCACGCCCTTGTTGCAGCCGCGGGGATTGGCGTCGGGGATGTCGTCGGCGATGGACGGATACGACGCGCTCTGGTTTTCACGGGTGACCTTGCCGTCCTTGCTCCACACTTGCCAGGCGCAGTTCCCCTGGCAGTTGACGCAATGGTAGGCGAAGCCGTGCTCGCCGCTGTCGCCGAGGGTGTCGGCGAATTCCAGGCGGTACATGTCTTCCGTCGACGTCTTCTTCGGCGGTTGCAGCCGCGGATCGTCACGACGCTCGGGCGTCGGCAACGGTTGCGGCGTTTGGGCATGCACCAGGTTCGACGCCACCGCCGTCGTGCCGAGGGCCATCAGGTTTTTCAGGACGTCGCGTCTCGAGCTCATTGCCCCTCCATCTCAGGTCGTCGTTGCCCAGCCGACGTTGCAGTGTTCGTGCCCCGGTGCTGCGTTGCGGGCTCCGTGGCCTGTCACGATGCATCGATGATTCAGCATGGTGGCGCGAGCCATCCGCCGTAGACGCGGTGCGGTGTGCGAAGACCTCGACGCGCAGGGCCTTTCAGCACCAACGCATCCGTCGTCACAGGCAGCCACCACCGGCGCTGGGTTTGGGCGGGATGTACTCGCCGCTGTCCTCGGGAAGGTTGGCGTCGATCCAGGCCTCGAGACCGCCGTCGAGGTTTCGGGCCGACGTGAAGAAGGCCGCGCATTTCTGAAACAGTTTCGGGTCTCCCTCGGCGGACACCACGATGGTCGGGATGGAGGCAACGATGCGGCCTTTGGCGCCGGCGGGGGTTTTGCCGAGGTCGCAGTCGGGGAAGGGCAGGGCCCCGGGCACGTGGGTGTCCTCGAAGTTCTTCGATGGGTCTGGGCGGACGTCGACAATCTGCAGCTTCGTCTGAGACGAGCCGATCATCTTGTAGAGGGCCTTTGGGGCCAGGGCCGTGCGCTCGTCGATGTCGGCGCGACGGCCGCCCTCGTAGACAACAAACGACGACGACAAGGCGAGGGCGGCGACCCAGGCCATGGGTTCGAGGCTCATGGGGTGCTCCCGGCGGTGGCTGCGGCGTCGACGGCGGGTGCCGCCGCGAGCTTGCCTTCCAGTTCGTCGTTGGTGGATTTCATCGCGAAGCCGGCCACCACGATGGCGACGGTGGCTGCGACGTACAAGAGGCGGACCTGCTTCTTCATGGGCACGCTCCCGGGAGTGTGGAGGACGAAAACGACGACGACACCACGGTGGGGTGAACGGTGTCGGGCTCAGTCGTAGACGCGATCGCCGATGGCCTGGGCGGCGGGGAGGTCCAGCGTCTTCATCCAGATGCGGGCATTGGACACGAGCATGGACGTGGCGAAGAACGTCAGCGACATGGCGAAGGAGCCCACCGACAACGTCGGCCAGGCCGAGATGAAGGCGCCGGTGGTGCAGCCGCCGCCGATGAGGGCCCCCGAGGTCATCAGGGTGATCATGCCGGTGGTCTTCACCAGGGTGCGCACATCGAGGACCTTTGGCACCGGATGCAGGGCCGCCTCCTTCGACTTTGTCGACAACAGCTTGGCTACGAAGCCGCCGGGCAGGACGCCAATGATGAGGGCCGCCCGCCACACGATGTCGTCGGTGATGACGGGGACCGGCGAAAACGGCACGCCGATCAGGTGGGACATCCAGCCGACGAAGGCGAGGACGGCGCCGGAGAAGCCGAGGTAGCCGCCCTGCATGGTGGCCCCCAGGATGAGCACGGCAGCGACGACGCCAGCGGCGGTGGAGCTCCATTCACCGCGCAGATGGTCGACGACGGACTTTCGCTCGGCGGCGGGTTCGAACGCCTTTTCTGGCGTGAAACGGTCGAGGGCCAGCACAATGACGAGCACGGCGGCACCGAGGGCCAGTGCGACCGGCGCGTAGGGCAAGCCCAGCAGTCCGTTGATGGTCAGCGGCTTCTGGTTGGCGGCCATGATGCCGGTCTCCAGCAACATGTCTTTGACGGCGACAAAAACCAGGGTGCCCAGCACCAGACCGAGCAACGACGCCAGCCCAACGAACTTCTTGTCACCGCCGAGGCCGCCAGTTTTTGCGGCGCAGGTTCCCGGGCACAGGCCTGTGGTGCCCATGGCGACGCCGAACATGACGCCACCGAGGAGGTGCGACGCGCCGGTGAACGCCATCGTGCGCGGCACCAGGTTCCAGGCCTCGGCGACGCCGAGGGCCGACGCCAGGCCATAGCCAATGGCGGTGACGGCGATGGCCGTGAAGGCGAACTTCATGATCTTCGTATCACGCAGGGTCAGCATCCCCATGACGCGCGAGTAGCGGGTGGCCCCCACCTTGTAGAGGACGATGCCGAAGGCCAGTCCGGTCAGCGCACCTTTGATGAACGGCACCATGGAAATCTCCTCGACCAGGGATACACACAACAAAGCCACGCCGGGCTCGTCGACAACGATGAAATCAAGCGCCGTGGTCTGACCCTCAGGTTTCAGACGACGCCGCACCGACGTCGCCGCCACAACGTCATTCGCTGGCGGCGCCGACGCCGAGGGGAAGGTCGGCGGTATTGCCCCACTCCATCCACGAGCCGACGTAGAGCTTCACGTTCTTCTGGCCGGCTTCTCGCAGCGCCAGGTACTGAAACGAGCCGCGGCCGAGGCCGACATGGCAGTAGCTGATGACGGTCTTGTCGGCGGCGTAGCCATTCTTCTTCAGCTTCTCGAGCTGCTTTTGGATGTCGGTGGTGCTCTTGAGTGTTGGCTTGTCGGCGACACCGCCCTTGTTGCCCGCGTACTTGGTCCACGGCGAGAAGATGGCGGTGGGGATGAAGCCGCCGCGGGCCACGGTGCTCTCCTTGCCTTCGGCAGTCAGGCCCGTCTGCAACTGCTTGCCCGTGTACTCTTCGAGGTTGTGACGGGCGTCGAGCAGCACGTAGTGCGCGGCGTCGCCGGTGGCCTTCTTGACCTCGTCAACGTTGGCGATCATGTCCCACTGCACGGTGGGCTTGAAGGTCTTGGCAGCCATGGCCTTTGGGGCACCGGCTTCCACAGCGCCGCCATGGGCCTTCCAGGTCGCGAGGCCGCCGTCGAGGATGCGCACATTCTTGTGGCCATAGAGGGCCAGGAAGAACCAGGTGCCCGAAGCGTTGGCGCCGGGGCCGCCGTCGTAGACGACCACCTGGGTTTTGTCTTCGATCGAAAGCTTGGTCCCGATGAGGGTGGCGGCCTTCGCCTCGCACATCGGCAGACCCTTGCAGGCGCGAACGTCGTCGAGGAGGGTCAGGTCGTGGGCGAAGGCCTCGGCAGAGCCGGGGATATGCTCCTTGGCAAAATCCTTGTCGCTGTCTGCAAACACAAAGCGAACCTCGGGCTTGCCAACGAGAGCCTTGGCGGCTTCGACGTCGATGAAGACGCCTTCGGCGCGGCTGCTGGCGGCAGTCACGAGAGACAAGAGGCAAAGCGTGGTGCTGATGACGAGTCGATTCATGGCGTGCTCCTCAATCTGCGGCGCCCAGGCGTCGCGGCGAAACGGACTGCATGTGCGGTGTCGGTGTTGTTGGCGGTGTCGACCTGTTCGTTGAGGTGAACAGCGATGTCTGGTGGCCCCAAGTCCAGATGTTCCGCCTGAAAGCCGGCGTCGCGCAACCGATCGAAGGCCATCAACGCCATCGGGCAATACGGCCCACGACAGGAGGAAACGACGTCGACAGCGTGTTCGATTTCACCCAGGCGACCTGACACCTCATCGAGGGCAATGTGCAGCGCTCCCGGCCGGTGATTGGCCTCCCATTCCTCGGTGCCCCCAACGTCGAGCAGGGTGACTTCGCCCTCTTCGATGCGACGAAGAAGTGTCTCGCGCTCGGGATCGGTGTTGAGGTGCAGCGCCGCACGCAGGCGATCAATACTTTCAAAACGGGCCGTCAAGGCGGCGCCAGAAGTTGCCGCGCTGGGTGGTTCACGCTGATGATTCAACGACGCCAGCTGATGAGCGGGTAGACAAGTCACCGAGACACCGGCGCAGCCCGCGCTGGTGACACCATGGCGGGCCGGGCCCGCAGGAGCACTGACGATGCGATTTCCGATTCACCTGCTGGCCGCCGTTGGCCTCGTTGCCTCTGCTGCCTCTGCCGCTCCAGATGCAGCCAAACCCAAGGCCCCCAAGGCCACCGCCGAGCTCTTGGCCAAGGGCCGGGCGGCCTTTGAGACCACCTGCACCACCTGTCACGGCACCTCGGGCGACGGCAAGGGGCCAGCAGGCATGTATCTGACCCCGCCGCCCCGCCATTTTGGCGTCGACCCCTTCAAACAGGGTGACAGCATCGACGCCATCTTCTCGACGCTGCAAAGCGGTGTGCCCGGCACGGCGATGGTCTCGTTTGCGCACCTTCCCGAGGACGAGCGCTGGGCTCTCGCCTGGTACGTCTCCCATTTCCTGAGCACCAAAGACGGCAAGAAGGCCAAGAAGCTCGTCGACGCTCTGCCGCCGCTGACGGTTCAGGGGACGCTGCCTCCCGGGCCGCCGACGTCGACCCCGCCTGCGACGCCTGCGACGCCTGCGACGCCTGCGACGCCCTGAAGCAGCAACACTGGCGCCGCAGTGTCCGCCCCGTGCACCATGGGGCGATCGGACAGACGGGCGCGACGGCGCCTGCGGCAGGAGCGGCTGATGCGGTACGTGGTGCTGGTGGTGATGCTGCTTGGTCTGTGGGCCAATGACGCCGAGGCGGCGCCTCGTCGACCACGACGAGCGAAGGGCCGGCCACCCACGCCGTCGGGGCCGGTGCAGGTCCCCATCGAAATCGGCGCCGGTCCCATCGCCCTGGTCCCGAGTCCACCCGGTGTGTTTGATCAGGTGGCCCACGTCGGCCTGATGATCGAGGTCGCTGCCGTCGTCGATCAGGCCTTGATCCGCCAACACCGAAACCAGATTCCGCCCTGGGCCCGGGCCGCCGCCGGCAACGTCACCGAGCTCAAGGTGCGGCCCTGGTGGTTGGCCATCATCCCCGACACCGTCGTCATCTCCCCCCAGTTCAAAGACACGGGCATGTACGGTGCCATCTGGCGGCCCTTCGGGGTCGGCGTTCCCCTCGTCGACCAACCCGGCTTCAAGCTCAAGGCCGGCGCCGCACTCGATGCCGTCGCGTTGTTTGTACACTCCAACGTCCTCGGCGTGCCCGCCGACGGTGGTCAGTCGTACACGCTGGTCTTGCGCCCCGGCATCAACCTGCGCCTGAGCGCCGAGGTCCCCATCGGCGACAGCGTGCGTCTGTCGGGGGGCTGGTCCTCGGACCTCTTCATCCCCCAGCCCTATGGGCGCCTGCCGTGGGAGCTCGCCCCCCTCGACGTCAGTCTCTGGCATCTGGGTGGGCCATACCTGATGCTCGCCTGGCGCTTTCCCCTCGACGTCGGCGCCTTCTGACCCCTTTGCTCTGGTCGTCTCGACGGGGTCCGTTCTTCAGACCGAGGAGGAATTTTTGTGTTCAAAAAAATTCTCATACTGGCAGTTCCGATACTCATGATTGGCTGTGGTGATCCGTCAAAATGTACGTGTACTGGCGACACGCCCCTGTTCGAGGGCAGTGTCGGCGAGTGTGTGAGTGCGGCGACGTTTGATCAAATTCACGAGACAGGACCCTGTCCAGCCGAGTACGCGCCGGTCTGTGGATGTGATGGTGAGACGTACAGTAATGGCTGTGATGCCAGGGAGAAAGGCGTTCAGGTCATGTTGGACTTGATATGCTTTCCGTAGTCTTTTTTGAAGGCGCGGCGATTGGTGTTCAGCGCCGCATGCACGTTGCTCGTCCTGTCTTCCCGAGTTCCTTCGGAGTCCACCGATGGCCACGTCTGAATCGCTGCAGGCCCACTACCGCGACCAACTCGATCGCCTGGGCAACGTCACCGCCCGACGCATGTTTGGCGCCGCCTGTCTGTTCATCGACGGCATTGCGTTTGCCATCGTCGACGACGGCAGCCTGTTTCTGAAGACCGATCCCGCGCTGAAGGAGGCCATGAAGGAGGCCGGCGGCCAGCCGTTTACCTACCGGCTCCAAAAGAAGGGCGAGATCGAGATGGGCTACTGCTCTCCTCCCGAATCCGCCTTCGACGACCAGGACGAGCTGCTCGACTGGGCGCGCAAATCCGTCGCCATCGCGCGCCTGACGAAGGCTGCGAAAGAGACGGCCGCGAAAGCGACCGCAAAGAAGTCGACCGCGAAGAAGTCAACGGCGAAGATGTCGATGGCGACGAAGAAGACGGCGACGAAGAAGACGGCGACGAAGAAGACGGCGAAGAAGACGGCCACCAAAACGAGGACACCGCGATGACCGATGTGCACACGCGTCAGCCCCTGGGACGCACGGGGATTCAGGTCACCCGATTGGGGATTGGCTGTGGTCGGCTCGGGGCCCTGCAAGATGCCGCCGCCTGGCGGTTGCTGGACGTGGCCTTTGCCCACGGCGTTCGCGTCGTCGACATAGCCCGCAGCTACGGCCGGGCGGAGGCCCTGGTGGGCGCGTGGCGCAAGCTGAACCCGGCCAAGGAGATCGTGGTGTCGACCAAGGTCGGCTACGGCGTAGCCGGCGTGGCCGACTGGACGGCGGAGGCCGTGACCCGCGGCATCGAGGAGGCCCGCACAACGTTGCACAGCGACGTCCTCGACGTGGTCCACCTCCATTCCTGCCCCGGCCACGTCGCCTGCCGCGACGACATCCAAGACGCCCTCGAAGCCGCCCGCGACAGCGGCCACGTCGCCGTCATCGGCTACGCCGGCGAAAACGAAGACCTCGATCAAGCGTTGTCGTCGTCGCTGTACGGGGCCGTGCAGCTGTCGGTGAATCTGGTGGACCAGGGGTCGCGGGAACTGCGGCTGTCCTTCATGAGCGACGCGGGCATCGGCGTGTTCGCCAAGCGGGCCCTGATGAACGCCGCCTGGACCTTCCCGTTGTCGACGTCGGTCACCGAAGCCTGGCCCATGAATGCCACGCCGGAATTCGAGTACCGACGACGCCTGCAGCACCTGGGCCTTGAGGGGCAGCCAGGCTTGGCTGACATCGCCGACGTCGCGCTGCGCTTCGCGGCGTTTTCGCCCGGGGTTCAGACCGCCCTGGTGGGCTGCAGCAGCGAAGCCCGGCTCGTCGCCGCCGCAGCCTCCGTCGCCCGCGGTCCCCTGGCACCAGCGCTCGTGGCCTTCATCGA
>CAJBHN010000047.1 GCA_903952805.1 uncultured Myxococcales bacterium
CCCTGGCCCGCCGTCGCGGCCCCCGCCGTCGCTGCCCCCGCCGTCGCGGCCCCCGCCGTCGCTGCCCCCGCCGTCGCTGCCCCCCCCATGATCGTTGACACCGTGGGCGGGCTGGCCGAGCTGTCCGACAGCGATCTGGAGGTCTTGGCGGCGTCGCCAGCACCCCCGAGCCCGGTCGCACAGGCGATGGAGGCCGCCACCAGCGCCGTCGTTGCCACCGCCGCCACCGCCATCGCCGCCACCACCGGCGAGGCGCCGTCGAGAGAAGTCTTGTCGATGGAAGCCAGGGCCATCATCGAGCGCATTGTGTGGGAAGTCGTGCCCGAGTTGGCCGAGCTCATCATCAAGGAAGAGCTGGCCCGCCTCCTGAAGGCCCGGTGAGCGACAGCAGGTCTTGAGGACTTGAGGACGTGGGGCAGCAAGCCCGACCTGCCGTCCTCGTGGTCGCCGTCCTCGCCGGAACGCTGACCTGTTGCGTCGGCGTGCCGGCGCTGGTGACTCCGCCGACACAGGCACCGCAGCCAGGCGTCAGCGGCCCCCGCTGGCACATCGAGCTGGAGGCTGGTGACGACGTCGACGTCGGCCACGTGGTGACCCGATTGTGCTTTGCCGGACCGGCTCCATCACGGGTCGGTCCCGAGTATGGCGCTGCCCTCGCCCACCTCAGCGGCCCGCCACTCGCGACCGACAGCGACGGCCAGGTCGTGGGCCTGCCCCTGCCCGTCGTCGACGATGGCCGAGACGCCGGCATCGACACCAGCGCCTTGCCTCCCGGAGCCTGCGTCGCCTTCAGCGTCGACGTCGAGGCGGCGGCCAAGTCCATCCACCAGCGGGACGTGGCCGAGGTGCTTGGCCGATCGCTGCTCATCAGTCCCGACGTGTGGCTGTGGCGCCCCAAACCCTGGCCCGCTGGCAGTGCCAACGGCACCCTCACCGTCGACAAACCTGGACTGGTGGCAGCCCCGTTTGCCGTCGACGACGCCGGCGATTTCATCGTGCCATCGCGCACATTTGCACTGCAGAGCTACGGCGCGCTGGGCCGATCCTCGTCTCGCACGCAGCGCAGCCGGCGCGGGGCAGCATTTGACATCGTCCGACTTGGCAGCCTGGCCGACGGCGTCGACGACGACACCCTGGGGGCGTGGATCGACGTCGCCATCGACGATGTGGCGGTTCCCCTGCTGCAGTTCCCGGCGACGCGCTTGATGATTGTGGTGGTGCCGTCGTCGGGGAGCCGCCCGGTGCTGGGAGGCTTTTTGGGGCGGGGCGGTGGGCCAAGCGCCCTGCTGCTCGTTGGCCAGGGCCCGATGGCTGTCGAGGACGATCCCGAAATGATCGATGACCAGGGGCGCTGGGTGCTGACGCACGAGTTGGCCCATGCCCTGCTGCCGCCCGTCGTGCGCAGCGATGCCTGGTTCAACGAGGGCCTCACCACCTGGCATCAAGAAGTGCTGCCGGCCGCCGCTGGCCGACGACCACGCCCCGTCGCCGAAGCCCAGCTGCGCGTCGGCCTGCGCACCGGTGCCGCGCGCTCGCGTCATGACGGCCTGTCACTGGAGCGCGCCTGCCGAGAGATGGATGCCCGCGGCAGCTACCAACACTGCTACTGGGGCGGCGCCGCCCTGATGGTGCTTTTGGCACGGGAGGTGGGCGACAACGGGGTCTTCGCCCTCGTTCGTGCCATCCATGCCCAGGGTGCGGTCGACGCCGTCCCGCAGCCGGCAGCGGCGTTGTTGGCGAGAGCAGCCGAGACCGCCGCCGAACCCGTGGCTCGACGAGCGGCCCGGACCTTGCTTGGGCTGTGGCGCCGTCATCGCGACGGCCTCTTTCCCGCCGTCGACGCTCCCGCAACCGATGCGGGACCGGTGTGGCCGGGGCACCTGTGAGTGGAGGGCGCATGCAGAGCGTGATGATCATCGAAGACGACGCCGACATTGCCAGGCTGTTGGCCAGGCACCTCGACCATCACGGCCGCAGGTCCCGCGTGCTGTCGTCGGGTGAAGAGGCTTTGTCGATCCTTGGCAACCAGGAAGCCGCCCTGCCCGACGCCGTCATTTGTGACCTTGGTCTGCCGGGCATTTCTGGCATCGAAGTCGTCGAAGCCATTCGCGCCGCCGAGCGCACCGCGCGCTTGCCGGTGGTGCTCATGTCGGCGCGCTGCACCATGCAGGACCACGCGATGGCCTTGAGCGCCGGCGCCGACGAATTCTTCGACAAACCCCTGAAGCTCAAGGCCCTGGACGAGGCGTTGACGCGGCTGCTGGCGACGTGAGGAACTGATGAGCACCCTGCTGTCCGACCTCCGCACCGCCTGGTTCAGTCACGGGCGCTCACCTCGTCACCTGGGCTTCTGGGCCCTGGCCACCTACCGGATGGGCCGGCAGGCCCTCGACATCAAGCACCCGATGCTGCGACGGGCGGCGTCGGCGGCCTACGGCGTGTGCGCCTTCGTGGTCGACGTCAACTCTGGGGTCGAGCTCAACCGTGAGGCCCGCATTGGCGCCGACTTTCACCTGGTGCACGGGTGGAACATCAAGGTCCACCCCGACTGCGTGATCGGCTCCCGCGTCAGCATCATGCACGACGTCACGCTGGGCACGAACATGGAGCGGCCCGGCGCCCCCAGCATTGACGATGACGTCTTCATTGGCGCCGGCGCCCGCGTCCTGGGCGGCGTACACATTGGTCGGGGCGCTCACATCGCGGCCAACTCGCTGGTGATCAACGATGTCCCCGCCGGCGCCACCGCCATTGGCGTCCCCGCCCGCGTCATGCTGTATACCGGGCGCCCCCCCGCCGAACGCCGCCACAATGATCGACGACGACGAAGTGCGGCCACCATCGGCGATGACCAACGCCACGGCGACCGCCGCCGTCCCCGGAGCTGAGCATGCCCACCGCCCTCGCCCCCGTTGCCCCCGAGCGCGTTCCCTATGGGCGAATCCACGCTGACGTCGTCGACTTCGACCGCGCCCTCAACGTCATCGTCGATCTGTGTCACGCCGGTGCGGGCGGCGTCGTGCTGACCCCCAACGTCGACCACGTCGTCATGGCCGAGCACGACGACGCCTTGAAAGCGGCCTACGACGACGCCTCCTTGAGCCTGACCGATGGCAAACCCCTCGTGTGGTTGGCCAGGGCCATGGGGCGACCGGTGCCCGCCAAGATCTCGGGCAGCGATCTGCTGCGTCCGCTGGTGGCGCGGGCGGCGCGCGAGGGCTTGTCGTGCTTCTTCTTTGGCGGCCAAGACGGCATCGCCACTCGAGCCGCCGCCATCCTGCTGGCCGAACACCCTGGCCTCATCGTTGCCGGCTGCCACAGCCCCCCTTTTGGCTTCGAGAAGGATCCAGCCACCGATCAAGCCGCCGTCGACGTCATCCGTGCCGCCAAACCCGCCCTGATCTTCGTCGCCCTCGGCGCGCCCAAACAAGAACTGTGGATGCACAAGCACCGCGCCGAGCTCGCGCCCGCCGTCAGCCTTGGCATCGGCGCCAGCCTCGACTTCATCGCCGGCGTCGTGCAGCGCGCCCCCGCCTGGATGTCCAACCTCGGCCTTGAGTGGGTCTACCGCCTCTGGCAGGAGCCCCGGCGCATGTACCAGCGCTACCTGGTGCGCGACCGCGCCATCGTCGGCATCGCCTGGCGTACCTGGCAGGCCCACCGGCGCTGACGTCGTCGGGGACCGCGCCCTCCTGGCCCAGGCGCGCGCTTCGGCAAGGTGAGTTCGGAGCGTTGGTCAACGACCACGTCGGGCTCGACCGCACCAAAGCGCCAACCATTCACAGCGTCGACGATGCAGGCAGCATTGTGCAAAGGCGCGCCCCGAAGGTTTGTCCGTGATGCCGCGATCCGCGCGGTGCATTCGCCCCCACCAGGCACCGCGTCGTGTCATCGCCGTCGACGCCGACACCGGCCCGTCGCGTGTGACCATTGTTCGCTGGTAGACGGATTCCGGAACGAATCATGTCGTGTTGAGCCACCTCTGCCCTTCCTGTCGCCACCGAATTCGATTACGCCGCCGAGCAGAGAGATAGCCATGCCGAGAATTTGTGCGCTCTTGTTCATCTGCGCGGTCGGCACTCTGGGGTGCCCGACCAACCCCAGCCCCGACGTCCAAGACGCCGGTGAGGGCGAGGGTGAGGGCGAGGGCGAACCTGATGCGCTCGGCTGCCCTCCCCCCGACTTGCCGCCCTGCATTGATCAGTCAGATTGCGAGAGCGGGACATGTGGACCGACCTGCCGCTCGGACAGCAGTTCATGTCGACCATTGGCCTGCACGGTAGACTCGGATTGTCCAGGCGGTGCCTGTCACATCTGCACCGGCTCTGGCGAGCGGACTCAATCTGCCTTTTGCTCCGATCCGATCCCGATCGACGGCCTTTGCCTTCGTGCAAGCGACTCCGGGGTGTGCAGACGCTCAACAGCCGGTTGTGAGGCAGGCCTTGAGTGCGCGATAACGTTCAACGATGGCATCTCGGTGTTCGGCCACTGCACCCCTCCGGCGCAAGCAGGATCGCAGTGCGTGCCTCCAGCGTCCCAAGAGTTCGATGGGTGCGATGCCGGTCTCACCTGCGATGCGACCACAGCGACATGCCAGTGAACCATCTGAGACGGAGGTGTGGTGTGGGCGCCAGCGAAAAAAGCATGTGCGCACGCACATGCTATCCGATGGCGTCGAGGCGACCCTGCACGACACCCTGCCCTGACTCCGGCGTGCCCGTGACCTGCCCGGTGCGTTTCGCTGAGCACTGCCCGAACGGGTTGAGCTGACCTTCCCCAACCACTCACTGTCGACGTCAACGCGATGTCAGGTGGGCCCGCTGCCGTTTGGGGATGCCTGCCACCAATTGGGTCGGCAGCTTCTCCCTCCCAAAGTCCGACAACAGCGCCGCGTGGACGGTGCCTTCGTCGACGCCGGCTTCGACGAGATGCTGCGACACCAGCGTCGCCAGGCGGGGCAGGGCGATGCCATGGGTCGAGCGCGTCGTGGCCCACAGCCAATCGGCAAACGCCAGAAACGCCCAAAAGGGCGATCCGGACGACGACAGCAGCAGCGCGGCCAGCGCCGGCAGCTTGCCGTTGTTGGACACGAGGTCGAAGTAGCGGGCGAAGCGCTTCATGCGCTGCAGCTCGGCAAACGACAGCACCGCCGTCTGCAACACTTCGTAGGGCGGGTCGGTCGCGTAGACCATGCCGTGCTCGACGGTGTGGCGAGCGATGGGGGCGCCGCGGAGGCGCTTCAAGATGCCCACCTGAATCTCGGCGCTGCCCAGGGCGTGCAACCGATCAAAGCCGCGGCCAAAGCTCGCGAGGTCTTCGCCGGGGAGGCCAACGATGAGATCGGCGTGCACGTGGATGCCCGTCTGCGTTGCCAGGAAGCGCAGATTGTCCTCGAGGCGAGCCACGTTTTGCCGTCGGGCGATGCGGGTGCTGGTCGCGTCGTCGAGGGTCTGGATGCCAACCTCGAGCTGCACGCTGCCGGCCGGAAATTGCACGAGCAGGGAGCGCAGCTCCTCGGGGAGACGGTCAGGCACCATCTCGAAATGCAGGAAGAGCCCCAGGTGCGCCCTCTCCAGGAAGAAGCTGAGGATGCGCTGGGCGGTGTCGATCTTCAGGTTGAAGGTGCGGTCGATGAACTTGAACGAGCGCAGGCCGCGATCCAGCAGGCCCTGCATCTGACCGAGGAAGGCGTCGGTGTCGAAGAGGCGAACCTTCTCATCCAGCGACGACAAGCAGAATTCGCACGTGAACGGACATCCCCGCGATGCCTCGACGTAGACGATGCGGTTGGCGACGTCAGTGTCTGTGTAGAGACCATAGGGAAACACCAGCGACGACAGATCCGGCGTGCCACCTTCGACGACGTGGGGCAGTGCCATTTGCATGATGCGCGCATCAATGCCCAGCACCCGCTCGGCGATCGTGCGCAGCGCGACTTCGCCTTCGCCCTTGACGACATGATGGGCGAGGGCACAGATGGCCTGGTCGTCGATCTCGTGGCTGACCTCGGGGCCGCCGACGACGACGACGACGTCCCCGGCCACCGCACGCAGTATCTGGGCCACCTCGAGCATGAGCGTGGCGTTCCAGATGTAGACGCTGAGACCCACGAGCCGCGGCCGCCGAGCCAGGATGGCTTCGACGACGTCGGCGGCGCGGTCGTCGATGGTGCGTTCCAGGATGGTCGAGCGGGCCTGCAGCGCCTCGCCCAGGTTCGCCTGCAGGTACCGCAACGCGAACGAGGCATGGGACCAACGGGCGTTCAGCGCCACGAGGACGATGTCGACCTGGCCGGCCTGGTCGACGTCGTCGTCGTGGTCTGCACTGGCAGCTGCGGGCATCGCTGAAGCGGTCATTCAAATTCTCGCTTCAGGAGCCGGCTCAGTGGCCAACTCAGTGGCCGTCGTCGACGTGGATGCCGAGAGCGTCGCCGATCAGCGCGGCCTGCTCCCTGGCGTGACGCTTGTGGCTGCCGGTGGCGGGCGAGGCGGCCTCGTGCCGACCGGCATAGCGCACGGTGAGACCCAACTCACGCAGCCGCGGCTCCGCGAAGGACCAGGCCCCGTTGTTCTTGGGCTCTTCCTGACACCACACGATCTCGGTCGGCTTCAGCTCCGCCACCAGGTCGGCGATGCGGTCGGCGGGGAAGGGATAGAGCTGTTCCACGCGGGCCACGGCGACGGTGGCGGTCTCTGACGCATGCTTGGCGCGGATGCGGTCGATGTCCCAGTAGACCTTGCCGCTGCACAGCACGAGGCGGCTGATTTTCTTGCCGCCACGACGGGGATCATCCAACAGGGTCTCGAAGCGGCCGGTCGCGAGTTCCGTCGGCGTCGACGCGGCGTCTTCGGCGCGCAGCAACGACTTGTGCGTGAACACGATGAGCGGCTTCTTGGGCTGCTTCGCCTGACGACGCAGCAGGTGAAAATACTGGGCCGCCGTCGAGCAAATCGCCACGCGCATGTTGTCTTCGGCACACAGCTGCAAGAAGCGCTCGACCCGAGCACTGCTGTGCTCGGGACCCTGGCCGTCATAGCCATGGGGCAGCAGCATGACGACGCGGGAACGCTGGCTCCACTTGGATTCACCAGCGGCGATGAACTGGTCGATCTGGACCTGCGCACCGTTGAAGAAGTCGCCGAACTGCGCCTCCCACAGCACGAGGCTGTCGGGGTGGGTGACGCTGTAGCCGTACTCGAAGCCCAAGACGGCCTCTTCCGACAGCAACGAGTCGTAGATGCGGAAGCGGCTGGGGTGCCATTCCTCTTCGCCCTCGTCGCGAGACTTCTGCAAGTGGTTGAGGGGGATGTAGGCCTTGGCCGTCGTCACGTCATAGAGCACGGCGTGACGGTGGCTGAAGGTGCCGCGACCCACGTCCTGGCCGCTCATGCGCACCGGCGAACCCTCGAGGAGCAGAGAGCCGAAGGCGAGGGCCTCGGCCATGCCGAAGTCGATGCCGGGGCCGCCGTTGTCCTTGCCGACCATCACCATGTCGCGACGGCGCTCAAGGACCTGCTTGA
>CAJBHN010000048.1 GCA_903952805.1 uncultured Myxococcales bacterium
AGGCGGAACAAGTCAAAAAAACGGCCGCGCTACGACTGGCAGGTCAACGAACGACGTCATTGCCGAGTTCGACGACTTCGCCGCCTGATGTCGCAGCGCCGCGAAACCCATCAATGCCTCCGCAAGTACAAGGGGCGCAGCCAACGAGCGTGGCGCCGCCTGTCGTCGCGGGCCCCGCGCACGGCGCAGCCGACGCGGAGAGCGACTTTGATTCACCAACCGTCATGGTCGTGGCGCCCGGCCCGGCGCAAGACCCCTTTGCCCCCCACTCGACGGTGATGGTCCCGACACCCTTTATCCCGTCCCTTGCCCGTGGGCCTGACAAGGGTTGAATCTGAACCGTCGCCATCCTGCGTCGCAGCACCCAGTCATCGGGTGCTGCCTGGATATCCGGGACGCCGGCGGTCGACTGGCGACCGTTATCGGTCGATGCTGAAAGTGATGCTCCCGCTCCCCTGTTCGGGGGCCTCGGTCTCGGTGCTGGCCAGCCCGTCGAGGGAGAACGTGAGGCCAAGCACACCGTCGAGCGCGACATCGGTTCGATTGAATTCCAAAACAAGTTCCTCATCGCAGGGCCCAGGACCGCACCCCTCAAAGGCGTCGATGCCCACTCGAGCGGTCCCTTGTGCCTGGGTGTCAACAATGTCTGTACCCTGGGTACTGCCGGTCGTTCCCGAGGTCAGAGTGAAAGACAGACTCCCCTCAGCATCGTTGTCCAGCGTAACCGACAGACCGATTTGACCGGTGCCGCTCGCGATCACGGCGTCGACGTCCACGGTGGCTACGGCGGTGATCCGCTCGCTGGGAGTGTCGGCGTCGAGAGTGAGGCGCACGTCGTCGCTCACCCCCGACAGGTCCGCAACCGGACCTGTGGCGATGGAGCCGGCCACCCCCAGAAAAAACATGGTGCCAACGCCAGCGGTACGGATGACTTTCATGGCGAGAGTGTAGCGGAAGCTTGACGTGGGCGCTGCCGCGGCATGACTGGTGCCCCACGGGACGTGAATCTCAGGACAGAAAGCCCCTCAGTTCAGCATGGGGCCTTGGAATGATTTCGACGGCGACGAGTCGGTCAGCGCGGACGGAAGCGCGAACTGCGTCGACGGCGGCCTCTATGGCGGCGAGATCACCAGCGAGCGTAAACCAGCCCTTGCCGCCCACCCCAAGCGCCAGGCGCATCTTCAAAACGCTCACGTCGACGGCTTTGAGCGCGGCATCAGCCGCGAGAATGGCGGCGGCGACGGTTCCGGTTTCGACGATGGCGATGGCTTCGCCGGCCTCGGCGACGATGGCGCGGTCGATCGCCGGCAACAGCGCCAGGTGAGCGCCAGGCAAGAAGAGTTCGTCGATGATGTCGCTCCCCGCGACGCTGCGACCGGTCTCGATGCTCTCCAGGGTGGCTTCGATGTCGCCGCCAAATATCAGCAGGAATTTGCCGGGAGACACCGCTCGCGCGGTCTTGACGACGATGGGGGCTTTCTTGATCACGGCATCGGCCACGACGAAACCTCGGGCAATCGAGGCTGTCTCGATCACCGCCAAGGCCTGCAGGGTGGAAGACGACGACCTCATGGGTTCAGGCGCGGCCCACGCGGGCGCTGGTGGCGTGCTTGCGCTCGTAGGCGAGCGTACAGCGCTCCACGACCTTGACGGCTTCATCAAGGCCCAGAGGAGCCGCGACGCGCACTTCCTTCTCCTCGAGAGCTTTGTAGTCGCCGAAGAAGCGCATGATTTCATTCATGCGAAAGGGGAGGAG
>CAJBHN010000049.1 GCA_903952805.1 uncultured Myxococcales bacterium
GTCGCAATTCTCGATGCTGACACCGGGATCGAGCTCGTCGCGTTCGACGACGCGCCATCCGCGAGGGAGTGCGTGGGGTCGCGGTTGCTCGCCCATTTCCGGGTCTTCCAGCGAGCGGATGGCGGCGGGCTCGTCTTCCAGTAAGGCGACGAGCCTTGCCACGTCGGGGCTCGAACACGCTCCTGCAATCAAGCGGCCTCGGTCGTCGACGACGATGAAATGCATGACGTCTCCCTTTCTGCCTCGCGTTGTTCAAGCCCAGTGTGGTGCTTGTTGAGCCGCCGAATGATGTTGTCGGCCCATGCCCGTGCTTGCGTTGATGGGGGCCGGTTCTGGTCGCCTTTGAGGTCGAAGAATCGCCAGACGCCGCTGTCGTCGTGCACAACGGCGAATGTCAGCCGCTCAGGTCCCTCAAGCGCCCACGCCACGAGCGTTCCCTCGATGGCCTGACGGCAATGCTCGAGGCTGGCGGCGAGGCAGTGGCGCATCAGGGTACCTTCGGCCCCCCATTCTGCCAGCGACAGGAGCGGTCGCACCTGGCTGCGCTCCTCTGCAGTGAACACGTCGGGGGCACCAGGCAGCGCGTCGCTCGTCAGGTTCATCGAACGACGGTGGTCGGTGACGGCTTCCTCGTAGAAGTGCAGCAATCGCTTGATACCCTGAAACACCGGTACGGTCCGACCCAGGAGCCGCGCGAGCGTGACGCAGTCATCCAGGATCTGGTAGATAAACTCGCAGTCGGTACCGCCCTCTTCCACGAAGAGCTCGTCCCGTGTCAGCTCGTGCAGCAGGCCGTCGCCGACACGGTCGACGTGTTGGGAGTTAAGGGCGCCGATCACCACGCTTGGGAGCTTTCGCAGGTGCGCTGCTCGGGCGCGCGCGTTTTCGTTGGCAAGCATCCAGCAGAGCATCCGCAGCGTCTGGCGGTTCATCGTTGCGGGCACGAGTCGGGAGATGGTTTTCACCGTCGCGTTCGTCGGCGGCAAGCCGAGCGCGCCAACGATCTCCTTTCGGGGTCGATGCAGCAAACCCTTCACCAGCTGCTGCGCGCGCGCTTGCTTCCATGGCGCGGAAAAGAGCATGTCTGCCTGCGCGCAGACCCACGCGAGGCGACGTCCATCCTCGGTGCTCGCGAGCTCTCGTGCCTCCGGCGAGGTTGAGAGCAGCCGGTAGAGGTTCCACGTCCCGTCGCCCCAGCGCATCAGCTCGACTCTCATCGACTCGTCGAGGGGGGCGAAAAAGCGCCGGCGTACTGCGCGTCGCTCGATGGCCTCGGTGGTATTTTCGACGGGACGGCCGGCATCCTCGTGCGCGAGTTCGCGCAACGCCTGGCCGAAGGAGAAAGGCGGGCCCCCCGCTGCCGACCACAGCGGCTGCCTTCCATCGGACGACGACGCCCAGCAGCGCGGTGGCACCAGCCGCACGGCATACGTGGCGTCGATACTGGTTTCGAAGTAGAGCGACCCTTTCGGGTTGTCGCGCAATTCGATGCTCATGCGTCGCCCTCCGAACAGACGGACACGAATCGTCGACGCGGCAACACGACCGCCGTGAGTGCGCCGTCGTCCCAGACGCCGCTGCCAGTGTCGATGGCGATGGCGTGGCCCGCGTCTTGTGGCTCGCGGCGACAGACGTGTCCGCTCACGACCGGACCGTCGAGCACGGCCATCTCGTCTACAGAACGCAAGGGCCACAGGAAGTCGTTGGGTGACTCTTCTGCCAGCTCGTGCATGCGCGCCACCGGCTCCTCGATCGTGACGGCGCTGTCGGATACGCCGGCGTGGACAAGCCAGAACGGCTTGCCGTCGACGATGAGGCGCACGACGACCGGCAGCGACATGACCCACGTCCGGTGGCTCGCCGGCACGTCGCGCCAGCGCGCCTCGATGGCGCTCGTCGAGTGCTCGTCTATCCCATACGACGACAACGCCGCCCGTCCCCCGATTAGGGGCGACAGCGCGGCTGCGTCGAAGCCCCCGCCCGCAGCGAATCGCGCAAACCACTCCTCGTGGTTTCCCCGCACGCCACGTGCGCCCCGGCTGACGAGGAACTCGACCACGCCCTTGCTGTCGGGGCCGCGGTCGATCACGTCGCCGACCACAAAGAGCGGCATTCGCTTTGCTGGATGCAGGGCATCGAGGCGCGCGACGAGCTGACGGAGCAGGTCGAGGCGCCCATGGATGTCGCCTATGACGGCGACCGGCCCGGCGAGCTCGATCGTGTCGACGCGTTGCCACGCCTGTTCATGGAAGTCCTCCAATGGTTGCCTCCGGTGCAAGCATCGTTTCGACATTGCAGACGACGCCGTCTTCGACCTGCTGAACGATGTGCGGCTCCACCGCGCTATCCACGCGCACATGGGCGCAGAACGTGGATTTCACCGTCCACCACGGGCGACCGACCGTGCGCTCAAGGTAGCGGGTGAGCGTGCCGAGGCTCTCCTTCAGCCGCTTGCCACTCCAGCTATTCTGGCGTTGCTGGCCCATCGACTGCTGCTTCAGCGCCATCTCTGGGGCCGCGGGTCTCGCTCGATAACGGCGACGCCGACGCTGGCGGTACCCGATGTGCGATCCGCGCGGGCGCTCCACGATCTGCTTGGCCAGGTCAGAGAGCATGGGGGCCGCCGACGGTCGTGTCTCGCTTCGGCTGAAGCGTCGCCTTGAGCGCGCGCGCGACCGTGAAGCCGTCAGGAACGCCCGCTTGCGCATCGAAGTCGTGGACGAGGGCGGTCACTGCGTCGAGAACATTGACCTTGAGCTGGATCATGATGTCCGAGATCGAGTCCCAGTCTTCTTTCGTCGGCTCTGGATTGCGGCAGTACGCGATGATTTGGTCTTTTCTCTTCTGGCGCAGCCAGCCCACGATATTGTACGCGCGATTGAGAAATTTCATGAATACACCCATCGATGTTCGGTCTGCGGTTTCGTCACGTGTGACAGGGCTGCCATTCAAAACAGGTCCACTTCTCCGCTGGTAAAGCCCGGCTCAGGTCTGCAGATCCCCCCCCAACGCCGCCGTTCGCCAACAGCGGGACGCCTCGACACACCAGCAGCTCCTCAATCTCTGTGCCGTCGCGGTAGTCAGTGCCGACGTTCACTCCGCCGTGCGCTTTGGCTGCTGCTCCAGACGTTCCGTCGGCTTCGTCGTGCGGTCGTGATCGCGCAGCGTTCATTCCGAAGCTCCTCGGTGGTGGGCGGGTTCAACGGGGCGCAGTATGGGCACGTGCTGCGACGATTCCCGTCGCAGCCGGTTGGTCAGCGTGGTGCACGGCGAGCGGGCGTGAGGGCCGGGCGCGCAGGGCCCGTTGCAGGAAAGGCGCGGTCGAGGGCGGCATACAGGCGAGCAATGGGGGCGAGGACGGCAACAACGCGACCGCGAGCGTTGCCATACGCGGCCAGGTGATGACGAAGGCCGCCAACGATGATGGAGCCGACAGCGGTCGCGTAGCCAAGGATGTCCACATCGCCGGCGGCGGCAGCAAGGGCGGCGATGGCAAAGGTGCCGATGATCACCAGCTCGATGGCTCCCACAATCGCGAATCCCGCTGTGGGTCCGAAACGACGGAAGAGCGCACGCGCGATGGGGTTCTTTTCAGGACCGATGCCGTAGCGCGCGATGCCCGCCGCCGTGGTCTTGACGTCGGCGCCGAAGCCAGTGGCCCAAAACGCGACGGCTACAGCGACGAGACCGGCGAAGATGAAGAAGTTCGTGTCGGCGGTGACTGGCATCGTGGGCTCCAAGGCAGATGGCACGGAACAGGCCAAAGGGAACGCGAAGGGGAAGGCGAAGGGGAAGGCGAAGGGGA
>CAJBHN010000050.1 GCA_903952805.1 uncultured Myxococcales bacterium
CTTGGCGAGCACCTCGAGCCCGCCGAGGCGCGGCATGCGCATGTCGAGGAGCACGAGGTCAAACCACTCGCGCTCCAACACCGCCAACGCGACCACGCCGTCTTCGGCGCATTGCACCTCGTGGCCCTGGTTGCGCAACATGCGCTCGTGGGCTCGACGCATGCTGGCGTCGTCGTCCACCACCAGGATGCGGGCGATGCGCTGCGGCGCGGTGCCCTCGACGCGCTGGCCCACCAGCGTCTCCCAGGCGGGGCGCGGAGCGTCGTCGCCGTCGTCGCTTCGATTCTTCATGCGTCATCCCGGCCCGAGGCGAGCTCTGAGCGGGGCACCAAAATCATCATGGGGGTGAAACTACGCTTCCCTGCGCATCCCTGCACGAAAGCGTCCCAGGCGTCGCCCGCCGTCCCATTTTTCGGTGCCGTGTGCCCCTATGACGGTTGGGCGAGCTTGGGGCCGCGACGACGCTGGGTCCCCCGGTGGACGACCTTGCCTTCGCCGCCGGTCCCGGCAAAGGCGAAGAACCAGGCGATCACGCACAAGACGGGGTCGGTGTCCCAGTATTGGGTGGTCGCCAAGATGGCGACGAGCAGGTGCGGGGCAAAGACCCAGCCGATCCACTGCAGGACCCCAAAGGGACCGCTCGCGACGAGCATCGTCAGGCGCGGAAAAAAGGCCAGGCCGATGAGCACCAGCCAGTCAAATGTATGGGCATCCCAGAAGTTCATGACGGTCGTGTCCATGCCGGTCTCCCTCGACAACGTGCGCCGGACCTCGATCCGCGACGCAGGCAGTTTGGATCGACGCCGCTGCAGCACAAGGAGCATCTTCGCCCGTTCAGTGGGCCGCTGTGCGCCGAAGGGCACGGAGCACGGGGCGCGGGGCACCGGGACTGGCACTGGCCCCGGGGGCCAGCACCTGACAGGCTGGCGCGCATGAACGACTCGTCTCCTCCCGGTTCGCGCCGTCCCGCTTCGTCGTCGTCAGGAGCCCCGGGGAAGCCGGCGGCGGGCCACGGCGCCGGCAAGATTGCCGGCAACGTCGCCATCATTGTCGCCGACCTCGTCGGCCAGGGCCGAGACGCCGTCGAGCGCGGCGACATCAAGGCGGCGCGCCGGGCCCTCGACGGCGCCACCTCCCGCGCCCCCAAGGATCGGGACGTCATGGTGCTCAAGGCGCTCGTCCGGGCGGCCGACGGTGACGCCGAAGAAGCCCTGGAAGTGCTGGACGTGGCCATCGACCGATTCCCCGACGACGTCGCGCTGGTCGCCCACAAGGCGTTCATCTTGCTCGACGACATCGGCGACCCGGAGGAGGCCCTGCCCTTGCTGCAAGAATGCCTCGCCATCCTCGGTGGCGGCGGCCACGACGACGACGCCGGCCTCGACACCGAACTGCGCTTGCGCTTGATCGACGCCAACCTGGCCCTCGGCGACGTCGAAGCCGCCATCGAAGCCGGCCGCAACGCCGTGGCCGGCGCCGCCAACGCCAACGACGTCAGCACCCAGGCCTTTGCCCGCGCCTCCCTGGCTCGCGCGCTGATGGCCGCAGGGGACCTGCCGGGCGCACGCGCCGAAGCCGACCTCGCGGTCGCTGGCTGCCCCGACAACGCCGACGTCCACGCCGTCCTCGGCCGCGTCGCCATCACCGCCGGCGACGACGAAGCCGCCGCCCGGGCCTTCGCCCGCGCCGTCGCGCTGGACCCCGACCAGGGACAACCGCCCCGCTTGTCGGCCAAGGCGTTCAAGGCTCGCTTCGAGGGTGCCGTCGCCGACCTGCCCCATCCGCTGCGCGGCTATGTGCAGGGGCTGCCCTGGCAGTTCGTCGAGCACGCCGACGTGAGCCGCCTCGATGCGATGCA
>CAJBHN010000051.1 GCA_903952805.1 uncultured Myxococcales bacterium
CACAGTCAACGCAAGCCGGTCGTTCGCTGCGCGGATGTCGATTTCCGGAAGCGGTTCGCGGAGGACGCCTTTCGGTCTTCGATCATGCTTCTCCTCTTGTTCTTCGGGGCAAGTGTTCGCGCCGAGGGGGTAAGCCGCCTTCGGCGCGCGCAGAACGAGTCAGTTGTCGTTGCACACGAGCGCTCTGCGGCCTTCGATGAAGCGGAGATTGACGCAGTCGTACACACATTTGCCATCAGATGGCCGGGCCGCGTGCGTGCGCTGGTGGTCGAACCAGCGACGCTCATCGATGCTCGTACGCTGCATGGCGATTTGGGGCTGCTCCGCGATGACTGTGTGGTCGTTGTCGACCGACGAGACCGGCTCGATGTGTACGCTCCGCGCCTCGGTGAACAGGAGATGGCTGCGGCGCGGCGCGCCGGCACACGGCCCGGCACGACCACCAAGCGCCTCGCGGAGGCCCTTACTGCGCTCACGCCGCACGCCACCCAATTGCCGGCCGATCTTGTCGATGCCGCGCGAGCCGCACACACGCACGAAGTGGAGATGGCCCTTGAGACCGTGGAGGTCGTCCGGGCATACGACGCGCGCCTTGAGTTGGAACGCGCGCGTCTGTTGCCGGAATTGGCGGCGCAAGGTTCCGCCGCCATTTCAGGGTTCGATGAAGTGACCGCTGCGCGGTTGCGCCCGCTCGTGGTCGACACCGCCACCCGAGCTCACCGTCGCGTGTGGCTCGTGCGATCGCCCGATGGTATCGGCCCGCGCTCGCTGCTTGACCTATACGTCGACGGCGGTTTGACCGACGCAGATCTGCTCGTCGTCACGAATGGCTTCGTCTGGGCGGCGCGACGGGATGACGTTGGTGACGCTGTTGATTCGGCGGTCCTCGAAGCCCTGAAAGCCCATCCGCTCTTGCGGCCAGCAGTGGGCCCGACCGTGGTGACACCAGCGATGTTCGAATCTCGCGCGCGGGCCGTTTTTGCGGCAGCGATGCAACGTTCCTTTTCGAGTTCGGCGCCGTCCGCGGACACTGTTGGCGAGCCTTCGCCACCGCCAGACGCGCCGGAGTTGTCTGAGCGCGGGTCACCGTCGGCTTCAGTGTCGGACGGCACCGGGATCGTCGTGAGGGTCGGCGGTATCATAGGCTTGGTGGTCGCCGTTGGTGCTGTGCGTCGACGGCTGCTCCGGACCCGACGAGAGAAGTTCGCCGACGAACTGCGGACGATCGAATACCTGGTCACCGAGGTCTTCCTGCAGATCGACCAGTCCGCGGCCGGCCCACGGCTGAGCGCGCGCGCGGTCGAGCTGCGCGAGCGGTATGACATGCTTCAGCGGGCGAAGGCCACGTCATCGACGCTGGCGCTAGCCGGGAACACCAGGTTGGCGCTGCAGGACATACGGCGCGAGCTTCAGGAATCCTGAGGTCGGGATCCCGTCATGACACGCCGGGCAGACGTTGACTGAGCAGGTGAAGTGCGTAAGCACTTGGTCGACAGCGCCCGGTTCCTTGCAACTGAAAAATGCATCAACTACGGTGTTAGCTGCGCGGGTACAGAGCGACCGGTCGG
>CAJBHN010000052.1 GCA_903952805.1 uncultured Myxococcales bacterium
GAGCAGAGCGACGTCGGCTGGGCCGTCGATGAAACGTCGTTTCTGCCCGAGCTGGAGCGCTTCTGGTCCCGCTATCGGCTGCCCATCTACATCCTGGAAAACGGGATCGCCAACGACGACGTCAACGATGCGCAACGGCAGCGATTTTTGGTGCGCCATGTGCGGGCCATGGCCGAAGCCGTCAACCGCGGCGTCGACGTCCGCGGCTTTTATTATTGGTCGCTCATCGACAACTTCGAATGGGCCGCGGGTTTTTCTCCCCGTTTCGGCCTGTATCACGTCGACTACGACACCGGCGCCCGCCGTGCGCGCGACAGCGTCGCCATCTACCGGGATATCGCGACCAACAACGGTGTCAGCGCGGGTTTGTGGCGGCGATTCAAGCGCTGACGGGGCCTGAACCCGGGCTGCTGGATTCAGAAACGACATCTCCGCCGGTGGCGCGGCGGTCGATGCCCTTGCCCACGCAGGCAATCCTGTCGGCGCTTCTCATTCCCGGACCACCGGGGCAATCATGGCGACGAGCATGCAAGACAGCCTCCCCACCGACGATCGCCCTTTCATTTTTCGCGTGGGCGACCTGCTGGAAAGCAGGCTGGCGCGCGCCGGATTGTCGGTGCTCGCCATTGCATCGCTGCTGCCGCTCGGCAGCAGCGATGTGATGCTGCGGCCAGTCTTTCTGGCCTGCTTTGGCGCCGACCTGCTGGTGCGGTTGCTGGTGTGGCGCGCCGACACCCACGGCACCCGCGAAGTCACCGTCGGCAGCGTCGCCTTCGCCGTCGTCGACACCCTCGCTTTCGTGTCGTTTCTGCCTCTCGAGCTGTGGGTGAACGATCGCGAGCTGCTGTCGCTGCTGGCGCTGTTGCGATTGACGCGATTGTTCATGCTGCTGCGTTTCGGCCGTGGCTTGATTCGCGATCTCTACGCCATCATCACGCGACGGGAACAACTCCAGACCCTGGCCTTCGTCGGCGGCGCGGTCTTCGTGCTGTCGCTGCTGTCGGCGATCATCTTGAGCCAGTTGACGGCCCACGTCGGCGCTGGCGACACCCGGGCCCCGTTTCGTGAGCGTTTCTGGTGGGCGTTTCGGCAGTTGGAGAGTGCCGACAACCTGGTGCAGACCCTCGAGGGGGAGCCCGTCATCATCGTGCTGTCGTTGGCGCTGACGGTCACAGGGGTCTTCTTGGTGGCCTTTGTCATTGGTGTGGGCTCCAACGTCGTCGACCAGCTGGTGCGCGCTGAGCGACGGCGTGACCTCACCTATCGTGGCCACACGGTCGTCATCGGTGCGGTTCATGAAGGGGAAGAGCTCATCCGTGAGTTCGTCCGCATCTACGCGAAGAATCGACAGGTTCCGTCGCCGGAACGCCTCTTCACCTGGCTGCGTTTCATGCGGCCGACGGGGACGCGCACGTTCCCGCGGGTGGCGCTGCTGGCGCGCGAGGATGACATGCCCGAGTTCCTCGTCGAGCCCATCATGCGCTGGGTCGTGTACCGCCAGGGCGATGAGAGCGAGCCCGAGAGCCTGCAGCGCATCTCGGCCAAGCACGCCAAACGGGCCATTTTTCTGGCCCAGCGCTCCCTTGGTCTGGAAACCGACGCCGTCACCATCTCGGCTTTGGCGGCGTTGCGGGCCGAGAATCCCGCCTGCCAGGCCTACGTCGAAGTCGACGACGCCGAATCCAAGGACATCGTGCTGCAAGTCGGCGGCAACAATACCGTCGCCCTCGACATGCCCCGCTTTTTGGGCATGTTTCTGTGCCAGCACCTGCTGATGCCCGGGGTCGAGAGCCTGTACCGGGACCTGCTGACCTCGGCAGGTGTCGAGATTTACACGCATATCTTCACCGATGACGCCGAGTACGCAGGCCTCGCCCAACGAACGCCCACCATTCGCTTCGAAGATGTCGTCGCCGCGGCCGCCCACCACGGCGTGCACATCATTGGCGTGTATCTTGGGGCACAAGCCTCCAGGCGAAATGCCGTGGGCGTCGTTGAGATGGCGGGTCTGGTCCAGTGGCTCAACCCCGCCGATGACGTCGTCGACGACGCCATTTTGGATTTGGGAGGAAGCCGCGGCGCCATCCCGACGGGAACTTTGCGCGGCATCATCGGCATCTCGGAAACCTACCTTCCCCTGCGGGCGCTGGCGGCCGAGCTGTGCAGCCGCCCAATCCCGCCCGCCACCGGCAGCAACGAAGACGACGTCGCTGCGGTCTCAGCAGCGCTGCTGGTGCCGGCCAAGGGTCCAACGCGAATCGTCTTGGTGGGAGCCTCTGATTCGCTGCCAGCGCTGTTGCGGGAGTTGTCGCTTTTTGTGCCCGGCGTCGATGTGTTGCTCTGCCTGTCATCGCGCGGCGGCGAGCGCACCCCGCTGGGACGTCGCCTGGCCGACCTGGGCGTTGGCATCAGCCCCGACGATCCCCTGCCCGGCATCGCTGGCCGCACCGTCGACCTGTTGCGTGGAGGGCGCCTGACCATCCACACCCACGACGGCCCCGACCTGGCCCGCTTCGCCGCCGAACGCCTGCGCACCCGCGACCCCGTCGAGGCCGCCGTCTTTTTGTGCGAGGCCGAGGGCGGCGACAAAGATGCGCGTACCGCGATGCGGGTGCTGCGTTTCATCCGCCTGCTCGAGGACGGCACAACACCCCACGGCAACACGCTGCATGTGCTGGCCGAGTTCATCTCCATCGACAAAGGCAGCTATCTGCGCAGCCACGTCGACGTGCGCAAATGTGGCTTCGCGTCCACGAGCGACCTGCGCCTCACGCTCATCGCCAAGGAGACCATCAAGTCCTACTTCATGGTCCACGCCTCCTTCGTCCCTGGCGTCAGCGACGTCTACGACGAACTGCTGGAAGAACGAGGCCAGGATATCGTGCGGTTCACCTGGCATGGGCACGCCGGACCGGTGCGCTGGAGCACCATCGTTGAGGCCCTGCGACGACGAGGGGCACTGGCGGTGGCCCTGGAACTGCAAGGCGGCGGCGTCAAAACAGGCGTCTCTGCCGACACCAGCTTCGACGCCAATGACATCGCCGGCGTCTACGCTGTCGCCGAGAGCGCCAAGTTCCCCGCCTGAAACTCCCCGCCTGAAACTCCCCGCCGGAGACGACCAGGTGTCGAACAGATGTCGACCAGACGTCGTCCAGGCGTCCTCCAACGAACAATGCGCCCCTCGGGGCGCATTGTTCATGCAACGACCGTGGGGGCGGTCTCAGCGAACCGTGAAGCGGAAGATCTCGTGCAGCTGGCCATCAACCCACAGCCGCAGCTCGTAGTCTCCGGGAGGGTCGCCGTCGGTGATGTTCCAAGCGTGGGCCAGGCCTCCATCGAAGGGCAGGTCGACGCCAGCCGTCACGGCGGTGCGACCGTCGTCCTTGATGTCGACGAAATTCGCTCCGGACCATCGCAACGGCGCGGACGGCAGGACCAACTCCTCCCTCCACATCACCGGCTGGCCGTCAGGTACTTCGAGTCGCCAACCGAAGGTCTCGCCTTCGATGAGTTCGACCTCGGTGGTCCGCACAAACCCGCCGCAGTCGTACACGCCAAACTCGGTGGCCGTCACCCGTTCGCTGGGCTGGATATCCATCAAGCGGAAGAGGTCGCTGTCGTGGACCACGCTGGCGACCAGCAGCGCCGACGCCAGGGAGAACCAGGAACGAAAGAGCAGGTCGGCGGCCAGGCGGAGGTGCATGATCGTGTTCCTTCCGGTCAGGCGGTCACCACTGCGGCGACTTCGAGGACCAGTGTATCCAACTCGCCCCATCCCCTGCACGCCGTCTCACGATGGCGCAGGCAGGAACCGTGCGCGGATCACCGGGCGAAGGGGCCCCAGGAAGGTGATGTGTGCTCGCCCATGCTGGGCAAAACCGTCTGTTTGCTGCCGTCGACGGTCGAAATCACCAGTTGCTTGGCCTTGTTGCGGGTGGTGGTGAAGACCAGCAAGCGACCGTTGGGCGAGAAGCTGGGCTCCTCATTGTTGCCCTGCCCCTGGGTAACGCGCTTGATTTCGCCACTGCTGACATTGAGCGTGAAAATGTCGAAGACGTTGTGTTCGTCGCGGGCGGTAAAGGCGATCAGGGTACCGCGGGGCGAAAACGCCGGCGTCTGGTTGTAGGTGCCTTTGAACGTCAGACGCTTGGTGGCGCCGCTGCCCACATCAAGCATGAACAGATCGGGGTGACCGCTGCGCGACGACACGAACGCCACCTGGCTGCCGTCGGGTGACCACGACGGCGAGGTGTCGATGCCCCATTGATTGGTCAGCCGTTTGAGAACGCTGCCGCCGCGATCGAGGAGGTAGAGTTCAGAGTTGCCGTCCTGAGACAACGTCACCGCAATGCGCCCGCCGTCGGGGCTGACGCGACCGCCGGTGTTGAGGCCGGGACGACGAGACAACGGCTTTGACTCGCCACCGGTGCTGCCAATCTCAAAGAGGTCGGGGTTGTCGTAGCGGTAGCTCGTAAACACGATGGCGCGACCATCGGGTGACCACGACGGCAGCAGGTTCAGTCCGCCTCCCCTGGTGACCTGGCGAACGTTGTCGCCGTCGATGTCCATGGTGAATACGTGCTTCTCGCCCTGGACCTTCTTGACGACGGCGATGCGCGTCCGAAACACGCCGGGTTCGCCGGTGAAGGCTCGGAAGACTTCGTCGGCGGCGGCGTGGCCGGCACTGCGGACGTCGGCGCTGGGCAACGTCAGCGTCTTCTTCAGCACTTGTTTGCCCGAGGCGACCTCGTACACAAAAACCTCGACGAGGTAGTCGCTGCCCTGCAACGTGAGCCGGGTCTTGACGAGCCCCTGGGCCGACACGTTGCGCCAGTCGCCAAACCGGACGTCGGCGCTGTCGAGGCCGTCGGTATCGATGAAGCTCTTCTTGTCGAGGAGCTGAAAGGCGCCCGACATTTCCAGGTCGCCGCGCATCACCCGGGAGAGGAGCTCGGCGTCACCCTTTTTGTCCTGGCTGGTGGCCGCCAGTCGGGTGTCGGGGACCGCCAGCGGAAAAGCCCGCAGTTCGCCGCCCTCGACGTCACCAACAATGGGCCCCTGAGCATGAGCCACGACGGCAAACGCATTGACGGACAGCAACATGACGATGAGGGAGCAGCGAACCATCGTGGGGGCCTTCCAGACACAGGGGCTCTGACGTTGTCGACGTCAGCGGCAAGATTTCGGACATGCATTGAAGCAGACGCCCGAGCCGGCCTGGCGACGCGCCGGCAGGGGGGGGGCTGGCACCGGCGAGGCCCGGCCGGCGGCGGCGCGGACGTCGGCGTCATAGATTTGGCTGCCGCTGCTCTTGACGGTGATGTCGCTCAGGGTGCCGTCCTCGGCGATCTTGACGCACAGCACCGCGCGCAGCCGCACCTGCTCCTCGTCGGTGAGGACCGAGCTGACTTCCATGCTGTTTTGGATGCGGGCCTGGACGCGGGCGAAGTAAGACGCGGTGACTTCGCCGTCGAGCGCGGAGCCGTCGGCGTCACCGTCGGCCTGGCCTTCGTCGGTGGCCTCGCCCAGGCGATTCTTGATGAGGTCAGACAGGTCTTTGGGGCGCGCCGCATCGGTCTTGAATTTGTCGAGGATGTCTGACGCCGACGGCTTGGCCTCGGCCTTCGGATCGGGCTTGGTGTCGGGGGTCTTGGGCGGCTCGATGGTCGGCGTCGGCTTGTCGTCGAGCCGGGGCGGCGGCGGCGGCGAGGTCGGCAAGCGCGGCAACAGCTTTTCGTCGCGAGGCTTGCCCAGCTTGACGAGGCGGGTCTTGATGATGGCTTCGTCGAGATTGACCGCCGTCTCGGTCGTCGACGGCCACAGTATCCAGGCGCCACACACCACGACGTGGGCCGCGACGCTGACGACGAGAGCGACGCTGAGCAATCGTGACTGGCGCTGGCCCATGGTGATGGCTGCAGCCCGCGGCGACACCGACAGATTCGTCGACGACACACTGATGCCGCTGACGCTGATGTCGCGACCCACGACGCCCGGCGTGCGGGACGGCGACGATGATTGAGCCGACGCAGGCGACGGCGCCGCACCCGTCGGTGGAGGCGAAGGCGCCTGACTCACCGCGGCACCTCGGCGGAGGCCGGGTCGGTGACCATGGCCATGCTTTCTGCGCCGCCGGCCTTGGCTGCAGCCATGACCTTGACGACGAGGCCGTAGGGCAGTTCCTGGTCGGCGTGGAAGTAGAGTTCCTTGTCGATCTTGAGCTTCTCGTTGGTCGACAGCAGTTCGGTGATGCGCTCGACGGGCACCTCGGTCTTGCCGAGATACGCTTTGCCGTCTTTGGTGAGGGTCAAAATCAAGCGCTCCTCGGTGGAGGTCTTCATCGGCGGCGCATCAGCATTGGGCAGATCGACCTTGATGCCTTGCTGCATCAGCGGCGCCGTCACCATGAAGATGATCAGCAAGACCAGCATGACGTCCACCAGGGGCGTCACGTTGATTTCACTCATGGGCCCGCTGCCGCCACCTGTCGAAAAACCCATCGGCGCCTCTTCGAATCCAAACGCTCGACCACGGCAAAAGATTCTCGCCCGCCGCTGCCTGCACTCGGGTGGGACATGTCGTACCGCCCGGTGTGCCGTCGCAGTCATATCGAGGTCCGCCGTCGCTGTCACCCCGCCGACGTCGTGCACACCCCGTGCTACACGACACGGATGACCTGGATGCTCCTCGGCCTCGCATTGACGTCCGCAGCTCCGGCGGCAGGGACCTGGACGCCAACGGGCCCGACGGACACCACGAGCACCACGAGCACCACGAGCACCACTGACACCACGACCACGGCCGTCGCTGCGTCAGCATGGTCGGCGACGGTGCACGATGGCGGCCAGCCACGGCGTATCACCCGGTATCGACGCGGCACCGCTGCTGTCCCCGTCGAGGTCGACTTCGAGGACCCGGCAACCGGACGGCGAGCGGTTGCCCTTTTGGGCGACAGTGCCATCGTCCAATTGGCCGACGGCAGCGCTATCGACGTCGTCGCGGCTCGACATGGGGTCGTCGTGGTGCGCCCGCTGATGACCCGGGCGGGGCTGTGGCTTGTCCGCAGCCCGAGGGGCGCGGGCGAAGACGGCGTCGACGTCGCGGTTCGCCTGCAGGCCGCCCACGACGGCGACCTGCGCGAGGTCTTTCCGAACCTGGCGTTCCGACACCAGACCCTGGCCCCGGCCCAGCCGTTCATCCCCGACGACCCGCGCTACGGCGCCCAATTCTTCTTGCGCGAGCTGCAAATGGAAGGGGCCTGGCTCATCACCCAGGGAAGCGCTGACGTCGTCGTCAGCGTCATCGACAACGGCTGCGACGAAGCCCATCCGGACCTGGCCGACAAGCTCGACCAGGGCCATGACGTCATCACCGACGACGACAACCCTGCCTACACCCCCAACAGCCCCGGCAACGAACACGGCACCGCCTGCTCGGGCCTGATCGCCGCCGTCACCAACAACGACCTCGACACCGCCGGCGCTTGCCCCCTTTGTCGGCTCACCTGCACGCGCTTGTTGCCAGGCCGCAGTGAGCCAGTGCCCCTCGACGCCGACGTCCGCGCGTTTGACCATGCGCTGCAAGATGACGTCGACGTGGTCTCCAACTCCTGGGGCTTCGTCGACGCCATCCCCGTGCCCCAGGTCTTGCGGGCTGCCATCATCGAGGTCCAACAGCGAGGCAGGGGCGGCCTGGGCGCCGTCGTCGTCTTCGCCTCGGGCAACGACAGCCGCGACATCGCCGACGATGAACTGCTGGCTGTGCCGGGGGTCGTCGGCGTGGGCGCCACCAACAACCTTGGCGAGCTCACGCAGTTTTCCAATCGCGGCCGCTCGGTCGACGTCACTGCGCCGACGGGAACGGTCACGACCGACATCAGCGGCGCCGACGGCAACGACCCCGGCGACGTCACCGTGCAATTCGGCGGCACGTCGTCGGCGGCGCCCCTGGTCTCGGGTGTGGCTGGCTTGCTCCTCGCGGTTGATCCGTCGCTGACCGCCGACGAGGTCAACGGCATTCTCGAGGAGACCGCTGAGCAGGCGGCCTTCGCCCGCCCCGACAACGTCGGCCACGATCTTGAATACGGCTTCGGTCTCGTGCGCGCTGACCTCGCTGTGGCCCGAGCGGCAGGCATCGACGACGCTGACGTCAACGGCGACGTCGACCCCGCCACTGGCTGCGACTGCGGCAGCGGTGACGCGGGCGCGGCATTGCTCGTGCCCGGGCTGGTGCTGTGGCGTCGACGACGCCTGACCTGAGCGAAGCGGGCAGCCCTCGGCGGCCGGCGTGCGCGCCTGGATGGCGCCAATCAGCGTCAGCCTGAGACCGTGGGCGATGGCGACGATCAGATTGGTCGTCGCCTCCCGCATCAAGTGGTGAGCTTGGGGGCGAGTTCCGCCGCCGAGCCACCAGGCGTTGGCCAATCCGCCGGCCAGGCTGTCAGCGACGCGAGAGCAACGTGAGCACCTCGTCTTCGGCGCTGCCGCGAAAGAGGTCCACGGGGATCACCGCATCGACCGTGAAGCCGGTGTCGACCAGGGCTTTGGCGTCGTTGGCGCCGGCGTCGACGTCGCAGCTGACAAGGGCCACCCGCTTGAGGGTGGTGGCTGTTCCCAAGCGCCGGGCCACCGGCCCCAGCCCCTTGCGCGGGGGGTCCACCACGGCGGCGCGGGGGCCTTGGGAAAGAGCCTCGTCGAGGACGTCTTCGACGCGACCGCCGACGGCGCGCACCAACGGTGACAGGCGCGCCAGGGCATCCACCGATGCGGGAAAGCTCTCCACCGCCACCACCCGGCGGGCACCGTGCGCCAGCAAGCCGCGGGCGAAGGCGCCAGCACCGGCATAGAGGTCCAAGACGACGGTGTCGTCGTCGTCGTCGTTGTCGCCATCCATGACGTGGGCGCAGGCGCGGTTGACCAGCCAGTCGGCGCCAACGCTGTCGGCCTGGCAGAAGCTGTCGACGACCACAGGAGCCCCGCCGCCAGGTGGCGTGCCCCAAATGGCGCCCACCACGCCATCGACGTCGTCCACTGTGCCGCCAACGATCGCGTTTGCGGAGCTGGCTGCACTTTGCACGCGCCAGCCCAGACCCAGCAAAGCGTCCGTTGGCCACAACGACGACAAAGGCACAGGGCATGGGCCGGCGGCGACGACGACGGCAGCGACGCCTTCGACAAAGCGGCGCAGAATCACCGCCCGCAACAAGGTCGCACCAAGCCCGGCGGCCTGCATGCGCTCGCGCAGGTCGTGGACGGCGCGCTGCATATCGTCGTCGGCGAGGGCGCAACCGGCGGCCTCGACGAGGCCATGACTGTGGGGGACGTAGTGCCCAAAAACGAGGCCATCGCCAGCGCCGGCACCGATGACAAGCTTGACCTTCTGGCGGATGCCCCCGCCGTACACCGTGTCATGCAGGGTCCCCGCGACGAGCTCACCGGGCAGTCCAGCGTCCAGCAGGGCCCGCTCAACGCGGCTGCGCTTGAGGCCCTGAACGAAGCCTTCGTCGACGCCGTGCAGCGGACAGGCGGGACAGGGCCCGGCGTGCGCACACGTGCGGGTGATGTGCAAGGGACCTGCGCCCGGGCCGAGGGGACCCAGGCGCCGCGCCTGGGCAAGACCGCGAGCGGCAAAGACCCGTTCGATGGTGGCGTCGACGACATCACCGGGGAGAGCGCCGCGGACGGCCAGCTCAAATCCGCCGCCATCGCCAGCGTTGACCATGGCGCGGCCGCGGCCCTCGTCGTCGACGGCGTCAATCACGAGGCCGCGCAGGATGTCGCCCGGAACAGGAACTGGCCGTCTGTTCATGGGCCGAGTCCGACCCAGGTGATGCCGTCGTCGCCGTGCTCGCGCTTCCAGATGGGAGCGTCGTGCTTGAGGCGTTCAATGAGGGCCCGACAGCCGTCGAAGGCTTCGGCCCGGTGCGGACTGGCAGCGGCGACGACGACGGCGAGGTCGCCGGGGCGCAGGTCCCCGACGCGATGGGCCACTGCACAACGCAACCCCGGCGTCGCCGCTTCGAGGTCTCGACAATGGCCGGCGATCACGGCTTCGGCCATCTCCGCGTACGCCTCGTACTCGAGGCGATGAACGGCGACAGTGGTGCCATCTTTGCGGGTGTGGTCGCGGACGCATCCAATCATGACGACGATGGCACCGACCCCCGGGTGCTGCACCCGGCCGACGACGGCGTCGATCGACAGGGGCGTGTCCGTCACGACGACGGCGCGATCTGGCGTGGGCACGCTCATCCTCCCGCCACGGGTGGAATGACCGCGAGTTCGACGGCGCTGCCGACGCCATTGGCGGCTTCGTCATCGACGACGACAGCTACGACGATATCGGTGTCGACGACAAAGCGCTGGTTCAACGCGAGGCGGCTTTGACGCAACACGATTCGCAGTGCTGGATGGCGCTCGATGAGCAGGGCCCGCACGGTGGCAATCGATGTGCCGCTGTCAACCTCGATGAATTCGTCAGCAAGGCCAGCAGCATCGCGGGCGGCGGCGAAATAGCGGGTTCGAACGCGCATCGAGGTTGGGTAGCGTGTCGCGTGCTGGTCGTCACGGGCCGTCGCCCCGGATCGCCTACGGCGATGGGGTGCACAGCCCCGGGTTGGTAGCCGTGGGAGCACAGGTATGCGGGCTGCTCGTCGTCACCACCGCACCTTCACTGCTGGTGACGGCGATGGACTCGCCGCCAGTCAGGCGGAGGGTACTGCCCCGGGTCACGCTGGCCAGGTCGCCGGAGCTGCTGTTGGTGATGATGGCGTTGCCGTTGTCTCGCATATTCAACTTGCCAAAGCGTCCCCCGGTCAGGCTCACCGTCGCTGCGCGCACGACCACCTCACCACCGAGTTCGCTGTTGCTGGCGACGACGACGCCCCCATCGACGACGGCCAGGGCCACGCCATCGGTCATGTTGATGGAGGCGCCAACGACTTCCAGCTGGGACCCACCGGCGACGCGAACGCCCTCGCGGGTGGTGGTGTCGGAGGTGGAGGTGACGGTGGAGGTGATGGTGAAGGTACTTTGATGTCTGCCCCTCCCTCCTCCCTGCAGCAGGAATCCGCGCTTGTTGTCGGTGAGGGAGACGCGATTGAAGACCACGGTGCCGCCAGTGACGACGACGGCATCGCCGTCAAAGCCCGTGACGCTGACGTCTTGGAGGGTGGCGTTGGCGGCGAAGCCGACGTTGATGGCGATCCGCGCCGCGTCGGTGCCGGCGACA
>CAJBHN010000053.1 GCA_903952805.1 uncultured Myxococcales bacterium
AGGGCGAGGGCGAGGGCGAGGGCGAAGGCGAAGGCGAAGGCGAAACGCCCATCGCGCCTCCTCATGTCTGGACGGTGAATGGGATTGGCCAGGGCGACGGTTTCACGTGCGCATCCTCGACCCTCGGGGGCGTCATCGGCCTGACGACGACCGAAGGCACCTTCGTCCTCGAGATCGCCAGCAGTGAGGTCATCAGCGGGACCTTTGGACTGCCACAGCGAGAGAATCCGACGCTCGACGTTCGAGTCACGAACACGCCTTCGGGGTCGACGTACCTCAGCAATGTGACGGGATCTGTGACCCTTGGCGCCACCGGCGTGCCTGAGGTTCGTACCTGGGCGATTGAAGCCACCATGCAGCGGAGCACAGGGAGCGGCCCCGCATCGATCGTCGTTGAAGGCGCGTTTACATGTCCAACACCATGATGACGTTTTACTGACGAGGCCGTCAGCGACTTCGTCATCGCGGGCGAACCCCAAGCCCCGCCACGCGATCACAACGAGCACGCGCTTGGCGGAGGACGTCGCGGCCCGGCTACTGCCCTTCTTCGTCCATGAGGCGCATGGCCTCCAGCAGCAGGTACGTCGTGGGCGCGTCGATGTTCAGGCTCTTGGGGGCGTCGCCGTAGTGGATGCGAAAGAAGCCCTCTTTGTGCCGCATGAGGGCAAAGAAGGCGTCGTTGCCCAGCAAGGGGCCGCACTCGGCGAAGCGGACGGCGCCACCTTCGAAGCCGATCGCACCCTTCTCACCGTCTTGGGGAACGACGTCGACGATGGCGGTTTTTCGACCCATTTCGAGGGACTGCACGATCTCGGGCAGCGACATCTGCCGCAGCGTGCCCATGACGCCGGTGGGCATGGCGGCGACCTCGGGGCTGGCATTGCCGTCGAACTCGGGAGGCAGGTCGGGCAGGTCGTCGAAGGCGAAGTCATCCGTTGACGGCAGCACCGATGGTTGGGCCGGCGACTTCCTGGCCTGGGGCTGCGTCGGCGGGGGCAGCACCATGACGGGTGCTGCCGCGGGCGGCAGAGTCTGACGCCCCTGCATCTTGCCGATGGCTCGACGCAGCTTGGCCACCACGACGTCGGGGCGAACCGGTTCGCCGAAGTAGTCATCGGCACCGAGGTCGAGGACCTTGGCCATCAGGTCGTCATCGCTGCGGGGGCCGATGATGAAGACCGGCAACTCGAGGGTCTTTTCGGCGTTGCGCGCGGCCAGCAGCACGCCCTGGCCATCAACACCGGGCAGGTCCCACGTGCAAATGACGGCGTCGGGGGGCCGTGACTGGACAATGGTGCGGGCTGTGCTGCCGTCGACGACATGCTCGACCTGCATGCCCTCCTGCACAAGGCGGGCACCCAGGGTCTGGGCCTTGGCGTCGTCCTGGATGCCCAACAGCACGCGGGGCCCCGAGGCGGCCACGGTGGCGCCGTGCAGATCGGCGAAGGCTTTGAGCGTCGCCTGCGTCAGGGCAGCCCGTGCCGCAACCCGCACATCGACATTCAGCGCGTGCACGAGGTCTTTGACCTCGCCGATGAC
>CAJBHN010000054.1 GCA_903952805.1 uncultured Myxococcales bacterium
CATCGGCAACCGCCTGCACATGCGAGACGGTCGAGCCACAGGCAAGCTCATGCCCCCCATCGTCGCCGGTCCCGAGAAGGCCAAGATCATCAAGGACCATGCGAAGCACTACGGCTTCGACCTCGACGACTGTGCCGCCTACTCTGACAGCATGAGTGACGTGCCGATGCTCTCGGTCGTTGGCCGTCCAGCCGCAGTGAACCCGGACTTCCGCCTGCGAGCGATGGCCAAGACCCACCGCTGGCCGGTCTTGGACCTGCATTGATGCGCAGGTCCTGTCGGCTCGGCCCGGTCTGACTGACACGGCTCGTCCCGACGAGCACGACGTGGCCGGGTCACATGGGCAACAGCGACGGATTGCCGAGGGCTTTCATGAAGGCAGCCTCGACGGTGGCGTCGATATCGGTGTCGGCGGGGAGGATGCGCTGACGCATTTCCTTTTCCTCGCGGTCAAACAGGGCCAGGGAAGCAAAGAAGGCGTCGCGGTCGGTGTTGTCTTTGATCATGTGGGGACCTCTGGATCCAACTGTGGCCAGGGGTGGCCGGCAATGCCAGTTTTTCGCCTTCGTCGGTGCAAGGCGCACTTTTGACCACATCTGCCCGTGCGCGGCTGGCCAACGGCCGTGAGACTCAGGTACACCCGGTGGGTGGAACTGATGACCTGGGGCGATGGCGACGACGGGGAAGCCCTCCTGCCAGAGGCTTTGCAGACCAGCCGTCGGCGGCAGCGCCTGGCCGGCATTTACGACGCCGGCGACTGGTACGACGTCGACTACGCCGGGTACCTCGGTGAACTCCATTTCTATCGCCGCGTGTGCGACATCGTCGCGGGTACCGAGGGTACCATTGTCGAGATTGGGGCCGGCACCGGGCGCTTGACGGTGCCGCTGGCCAAGGGGGGGCGGCGCGTGTACGCCGTCGAGCCCGCCGCCGGCATGCGCCAACAGCTCAACCGTAAACTCGCGCTGCACCGGTTGGACGTCGTCATCGAAGACGCCCTCGCCCACACCTTCGTCGGTCCGTCATCACCGGCGTCGCTGGTGATGTTCCCGTTCAACGGCATCTTGCATCTGCATGGACGGCCCATGCTCGACGCGAGCCTGGTGCACATTCGCGAGCGCCTGGCCCCTGACGGGTGTGTGGCCATCGATCTCACGGGACCGTATTGGGAGACCATGCGTCGTGGCCGCATACCCTGGGGCCGCGTCGACGAGCGGGTGCACCCCGTGACAGGCAAAATATATCAAACCTGTGACCGGTCGGCCTACGACGCCGCCAGCCGCACGGTGCGCATCGACATTCGCTACGCCCCCGCCGACAGCGAGGAGCTGGTGCAGACCGCGCTTTTTCAGCACATGTGGACCACCACCGAGGTTTTGGCGGCCGTCGAAGGTGCGGGTTTCGTGCTCGAAGACACCTTCGGCGACGTCGATTTGTCGCCGTTTCACGAAGGCTCCCCGCGTTTGTTGTTGGTGGCACGGGTCAATCGCTCCAGGTGACGGTGTACGTTGGTCAGCGCCGCTGCGGCGAACCGATCACGGCCCATGGCCGTCGAGACCTTGCGTGGTGGCCGCGACGGCGGCATAGCCAGCGGCGTGAACGACACCTCGCCTGTTGCCCTTCCGTTGCCAGATCCCGCTGACGTGGCTCGTCGGAAAAAAATCATGGGCGTGGTCTTTCTGACGTTGTTTCTCGACCTGCTTGGCTTCGGCGTGATCTTGCCCGTGCAGCCGTTTTACGCCGAGAGTTTTGGCGCCTCGGCGACGGTGGTCACCTTGATTGGTGCCAGCTACTCGCTGATGCAGTTCATCTGCGCCCCGCTGTGGGGGCGGCTGTCGGACCGCGTCGGTCGTCGTCCAGTGATTCTGGTGTCGATAGCTTTTGCCTGCGTGGGGTGGCTCATCCTCGGCTTCGCCCAGGCGCTGTGGATGTTCGTGGCCTCGCGCCTCATTGCCGGCTTTGGCAATGCCAACCTCGGCACGGTCCAGGCCGTCGTGGCCGACGTCACCGCCCCCAAAGATCGAGCCAAAGGCATGGGCATGGTCGGCGCCGCGTTCGGCCTGGGTTTCTTGTTTGGGCCCATCATCGGCGGTGTGTTTGGCAGCCGCTATGGCGCCCACGTCCCCGCCCTCATCGCCGCTGGCCTCGCCGCGCTGAACTGGTTCGCCGCGTACTTTCTGCTGCCCGAGAGCCACCCCGCGGAAAAGCGTACGGCCGCCGTTGTGGTCGACGGCCACGGGCCCCGCCGCTCCATCTTCCCGCTGCAGGCGCTCAAAGAAGCGCTGGCCATGCCCAGTGTGGCGCCGTTGCTGGTCATGGGTCTTGTCTTTGGCGTCGGCTTTTCGTTGATGGAGGCGGCGCTGTCGCTCTTTGTCGAGCGACAGTTCGTGCTGCCCCCCGCCTTTGGCACCGACGCTGGCCACAAAGAGGCCGCCTACTTGTCCATGCTGGTGCTGGTTACCGTCGGCGTTGCGGCCGTCATCGTGCAGGGTGGGTTGATTCGGCCGCTGCGGGCCCGCTTCGGCGAGCGCTCTTTGCTGCTCGGCGGCTCCTTGCTCGTCGCGGTCGGCTTTGCCGGCACCGCGGCCCTGCCGTTTTTGAGCCTGCCATTCGCCGCGATGCTTGCCCTCAACGTCGTCGTGGCCGCCGGCTCGGGGGTGTTTTCGCCATCGTCGTCATCGCTGTTGTCGCGGTCGGTGCCCGATGACCGGCAGGGGGCCATCTTGGGGGTTGGCCAAAGCGTGGCCTCGTTGGCCCGCATTATCGGCCCCAGCATGGCCGGCGCCCTGCTGGAACTGCACCGCTCGATTCCGTTCGCCCTCGGGGCGGCGTTGTTGTTGGTGGCGGCGGTGCTGACCCGCAAAGTGCGCGACCCCGAGCACATGTGAGCCCGGGCGCCTGAGACCGGGTCAACGCAACGATTCGTCGTCGAGCCGCGGTGGTGTGGTCCGGGCGATGGCACTGAGTTGTCGCCCGGTGATCCCCTTGTCGCGGCGATGGGAGAAATACAGGGATGGCTGGGTGACGGTGCAGCCGCCGACCACGTCGACGCGCTCGATGCCGGTCTTGCGCAGTACCTCGCGGCACAGCCCGGCCAGGTCGAGATGCTGGCGGTCGCCGACGCCCTGGCCCACCAGAGCTCCCAGGGTGCCCTGGGAGCCCAAGGCGGCGGCGGCAGCCTGCACCACCTCGGGACCCACTTCAAACGAAGCCA
>CAJBHN010000055.1 GCA_903952805.1 uncultured Myxococcales bacterium
ACCGTCGTCGACTTCTTCGAGCCCGAGAGCAGCCGCTTTGCGCGCCTGGGTCGCTGACGTCGCTGACGTCGCTGACGTCGCTGACGACGCCGGACCGAGCCCAGGTCGGCTGAGCCCGACCCATCGCTGACCCCAGCCCCGGAGCCCTGCCATGGTGAGCCTGAATCTCCGCCCCGGTGAGGGGCGAGGGACACGTGTGTCCCGTCGACGACGCCCACAGACCGTCAGCGTCCGTCGCCTGACCCGGGAGCGGGGTGGCCTCGTGGTCATCAACGACAACGACGATGGCGACGACGACACCAGCGACGTCGTCGGCCTGCACGAAGACCCGCCCACGTCCAGAAGCCAATGCAAGAGCGGGTACCGCCCCTGCCCCTTCGTGTCGTGCCGTTTTCATCTCTATCTCGACGTCACCGAGCACGGTGCCATCAGACTGAACTTCCCCGGTCAGGAGCCGTGGGAGATGAAGACCTCCTGCGCCCTCGACGTGGCGGAGGCCGGCGAAGGCCTGACCCTCGAAGCGCTGGGAGCGCTGCTGAACCTGACGCGTGAGCGGGCTCGCCAGATCGAAGGCCTGGCACTCGCCAAGGTCAACCGCGGCGTCGATGGCAGTCCCCGACGAGGTTGAGGGCGGGCCGCTTGTTCGGCTTGACCTCATGGCACCCAGCCATCATGGTCGCGACGTGAGCGAGGAGAGCCTCCTGCCGGACCAACGTCGTCCATTTGCCCGTGAGCTGCAGCGGCTCGAGTTGGATTTGATGCGCGCGGTGGTGGCCGATCCCACCTGGCTCGCTCCCCATGACGAAAGCGCCCTGCGTTGGGCCTTGTCGCTGGCGCGCATCAGCGTCGTACAGGTGCGCCCCGACGAGGGCGACGCCTGCGTCGTCGACATCGGCCACGCCACCGACGGCCTGCGAATGCGGCTGCACGCCATGTTGGCACCGTGTTTCGTCGATGACCGCCTGAGCCGTGACGGCGTGCGCGCCCAGCTGCCGCAGATTCGCGCCCTCGTCAAAAACGAGCGCGCCGAGCTGCTGCGCCTCTTTGGCAACCGCCTGCCACCGGCCGCCCTCGACCGCGCCACCCGTCGTCGTCCCCTGGCCCTGGCCATGGGTGGGGGCGGCGGCACGGGCTACGTCTACATCGGCGCCCTCGCGGTCCTCGACGAAGCCGGCATCACGCCGTCGCTGATCGCTGGCACCTCGATGGGGGCGCTGCTGGGAGCCTTTCGCGCCCGCACCAAGCATTTCTCGCTGGGCAATGTGCGCCAGCTGTTGAGCCGGCTGAGCTGGCGCAAGGTCTTTCGGCTGTTCGACACCGAAAGCCGCTTCGGCCTGCCTGCCACGCTCAAGCTGTCGCTGCGGGAAGTCATCGGCCACGAGTTCCTCGTCGCTGGCGAAGATCCCGGCAAGAAGCGCTACCTGCGCATGGGCGAGCTCGCCATTCCGCTGCGGGTCACGATCGCCGGCCTCGTCCAGGGGGAGAGGGCCGTCGACGTCGCCGGCTATGCCGACTTGCTGAAGGGTGTCGACGACGCCAGCGCCCTGAAACGCCGTTCGAGATCGATGGCCCAGGTGCTGTCAGACATTGGCAAACAGCCGGCGCGGGCGCTCTACATCGGCGGCGACGAACTGACCCGGGAGTTCGACGTCCTCGACGCGGTCGGCTTTTCGTCGTCGGTGCCGGGGATCATCCACTACGACATCTTGCGCGACGACCCGCGCATGGTCGGCCTCGTGCAAACGCTCATCGCCCGCGAAGGCGTGTCGCGGCTGGTCGACGGCGGCCTCGTCGACAACCTCCCCGCCAAGGAAGCCTGGCGCGCCATCCAGTCCGGCGCCGTCGGCGACCGCGACCCCTTTGTGTTGTCGCTCGACGCGTTTGCCCCGCAGCTGACCACACGCCATCTGCTCTTTCTCCCCCTCATGCGCATCGCTGCCGAAAACAGCCGCAGCGGTCGCGAGCAAAGTCACCTGGTGGTCACCTTCAAGGGCGTGTTGTCGCCGTTGTCGGTGGTGCCGTCACCCGCCGAATTTTTGCGCGCCGTCGAGAACGGTCGCAGAGAGATGTCGCCCTTCGTGCCACTCATCCGTAAGATGATTGGCCCCATCCCCGATCCGCCCGGCGTCCTGACCGAGCTGGCCTGACCGACGGAGTCTGCATGACCGAGAAGACCTTTGACGTCGTCCCCGAGCACTTCAAGGTGCCCTACACCTGGCTCGACGGAGCCTGCGTCGACAGCGCCACCGCTGTCGTTCCGATCATGACCTACACGCTGCACTACGGCCTGGGCGTGTTTGAGGGCATCCGCGCCTACGACGGCGCCAAGGGGCCCTCGGTCTTCCGGCTGCGGGAGCATATGGAGCGCCTGCACCGCTCGGCCCACCTGCTGCGGGTGGAGATCCCCTTCACCGTCGACCAGTTGATGAAGGGCGCCACCGACGTCCTCGCCGACAACGGCATGAAGGGCGGGTATCTGCGGCCCATCGCCTTCGTCGACGACGGCAAGCGAGGTCTGGCCGCCCTGAACAACCGCGTTCGCGTCGCCATCGCGACCTGGCCCTGGGGCGCCTACCTCGGCGACGAGGGGATCAAGCGGGGCATCCGCGCCCAGGTGTCGTCGACGACGCGCATGGGGGCCCGTTCGTTCATGCCCAAAGGCAAGATCAACGGCCAGTACGTCAACTCCATCCTGGCCAAGCGCTCGGCGCAGGTCTCGGGCTACGACGAAGCCATCATGCTCGACGACGACGGCTTCGTCGCCGAGGCCACCGGCGAAAACCTGTTCATCATCCGCCGCGGTGTGGTCATGACGCCGCCCCTGTCGCAGCCCATCCTCGAGGGGATCACCCGCGAGACCGTGATGACGCTGGCCCGCGAGCGGGGCCTCGCCGTCGAGGAGCAGCGCTTCACCAAGGAGAGCCTGCTGGGCGCCGACGAAGTCTTTTTGACGGGCACCGCCGCCGAGGTCACCCCCGTGCGCGAGATCGACGGCTACGTCATCGGCGCCGGGAGCCGCGGGCCCATCACCGAGGCCCTGCAGACGGCCTACTTCGACGTCGTCAACGGCCGCACCGACACCCATGCCGAGTGGCTGACGCACTACAAGGTCTGAGGGTGGAGAGACCAGCGTCGCCTGGACGATACAAAAACAGGTCAGAGCGCGGGCCAGGACCTGTTTTCGTATGGGAACATCGCCGACATGTCGCCGCGAACAGCAGCCCTCACTCGTCGAGGAGTCCGTCGACACAGGCGGCGTCGACGCGCTTTTCGAAGTCGACAAAGCCCGACAGGGTCTGACCGATGAACAGCTCACTGGAGCTGTCGACGGGGCCAAGGACCATGCGTCGCCACATGCCATAGAAGTGTTTGATCGCGCCGTCGCCGTCCTCGAAATAGACCTCCATCTGGAAGTCGAGGTCGAACGTGGAGCCCTCGCCATCGAACTGGGCGGGCTCCATCAGGTGGACCCGGGTCATGAAGATGTCGCCGATGGCCTCGCCCTCGACGCCCCGGACCCGACGGCCACCCGCCCGCAGACGGGCCTCGTAGGCGCTGCCAACGGGGGGCGTCTTGATCTTGTAGGTGGTCACCCACGTCATCACATCGACGTCGCCATTCTTGAAGGCGGCAGGGTCGCCGTCGAAGGCCTTGTCGTAGCTGTCGTAGACGTCGGGGTGAATTTCCATGGCGCGGTTGGCCATGACGAGGTTCACCTCTTGCTGAATGCTGCAGTTGGTGAGGTTGGCGAGGGCGAAGCCCTGCGCGAGGGCGATGTCATCGGCGCGGCTGCCGACGCCCTCGAGGTCGGCGACGTCGTCGACGCTCAGGTCCTTCAACGTGCCGGTGAATGGCGTGTCGAGATCAATGCCCTGGGCCGCGAACTCGTCGGCGAGCTTGCTGACCGCATCGCGGATTTCAGCTTCTTGCGACGAAGCCTCCAAGCCCTCGGCCGGCAAAAAGCGCTCGAAGAGAAAACGCGACAGATTGTCGAGGCCCTCGGGGGCTTCAGCGGCGGCGCAGCCGGAGCCAGAGAGACCGACCAGGCTGACGACGACGGCAAGAGCGAACGGAACGCGCACACGCATGGGCGCAGTCTACCCTAGCCTTCGTCGCTGCCCAGCCCTCCGGTGCCCCCGGACACAATCGTCAACGCGCCGCGTCGAACCAGGCCTGCGGTGGACGTCGGCGGCGACGACGACGACGACGGCGGCTGCAGCGCGTCATCGATGAACGACGTCACCACCGACCCCGTCATGCGGCGGGGCCCGGTGTCCTTCAGCGGTGTCGGGCGCAGATGGGCGGGGCGGACCTGCCAGGCCTCGGCGACCTCCTGGTCCAGCAGGTGCGACGGGCAGACGTTGCTGATGGCGTTGTGCATCACCGCCCGCACGTCGGGGATGTCCTGCTCGAGGCGCTCGAGCAGGGCGCTGACGTGATTGCGCTTGAGTCCATCCTGCGAGCCGCACAGGTTGCAGGGCAGGATCGGGTAGCCGCGCTCGCCGGCGAAGACGACGACGTCTTTTTCGGCGACGTCGATGAGGGGACGGATGACCTGGAAGCGGCCGTCGTCGGTGGTGTAGCGGGCGGGCATCGCCTGCATCTTGCCGGCGTAGCAGAGGTTCAACAGCAGGGTCTCGATGGCGTCGTCACGGTGGTGGCCGAGGGCTACCTTGTTGCACCCCAACCGCTCCGCCGTCGCGTACAGGATGCCGCGTCGCAGACGTGAACACAAAAAGCAGTAGGCCTGCCCTTCTTTGGTGCCGGCCTTGACGATCGAATAGGTGTCCTCGCGGACGATCTCGTGGGGAATCCCCGACGACGACAGCCACTCCGCCAGCGGGCGGCCGTCGTAGCCAGGCTGGGCCTGGTCGAGGTGCACCGCGATGATGTCGAATGAAAATGGCGCACGGCTCCGGGCCTCCCACAGCAGGTCGAGCAGCGTGTAACTGTCCTTGCCCCCCGAGATGGCCACCATGATCCGGTCGCCGGGCTCGACGAGAGACCACCGCTCGATAGCCCCCATCATCGCCCGCGTGATCTTGCGACCCGTCTTGCTCTTGTCGCGCCCGCGCTGGCTCGACTGCACCCGCGCCGCCCAGGGCACGGCCGAGCCAGGGCCGTCAGCAACGGTGGCGAGGTCTTCGGTGGTGGGGGCGATGTCGTCGTCAGAAGCCATACACTGAGGCTGCCATCTTGGCTGGTGCATGCAATGACTGTGGCGTTGACGGCCACGACGTGCACGCCCACCCTGCCCCGGTGAAGCGACCATCTCCCGAGCGTTCGAACGTCCGAAACAATGACCGCGGTCCTGGCCGCAGCGACGAGCGCGGTCCTGGCCGCAGCACCGATCGCGGTGCGGCACGCGAACCCGATCGAGGCCCACCACGGCCGAGCCCCGTCACCGCGGCATCGGCCCGACCGGCGCGTGGCGGCTTCAACGCCACCGGCTCCCAGGTCGGTGCAGCGACGTCGTCCCACGTGTCCGGACCGACGCCCGCCCACCTGGCCATTGCCGACGGCGAACACAAAGTCTCCGGCGAAAATGCCTGTCGCGCTTTGTTCATGACCCGCCCCGACGACATCCGCCGGGTCTACGTCACCGACGACGTCCTGCCTCGCTTCAAGGACGTGCTGAAGTTCTGCGCCGAGCGACGCATCGCCTATCACGTCAAGGATGACGCCGACCTCGACCAGATCGCCGAGACCGTCCACCACGATGGCGTGCTGTTTCTGGCCCGGCGCCAGCGCGAAGCCTCCGTCGACGACGTCGTCGCCTGGGCCGATCGCCTGCGCCCGGAGCAGCGCTCGGTCATCGTGCTGCTGGAGGGTGTGAAGAACCCCCACAACCTCGGCGCCATCCTGCGGGTCTGCGCCCACTTCGGCGTCCCCTGGGTCCTTCGTACCGGTTCGACACCGCCATTGTCGCCAGCCGCCATGCGCACGGCCGAAGGCGGCGCCGAACACAGCATGATCGTGGGCACCGACGGCGAACAAGCCCTCGACGGCGCCCTCGACGCCCTGGTGCGTCGGGGCTTTGCGCTGGTCGCCACCTCGAGCCACGCCACGCTGGCCCTGGGCCGGGAGTCCCTGCCTCCTCGCGCCATCGTGATGTTTGGCTCCGAGGGCGAAGGCCTGTCTGAGCGGCTGATGCGCCGCGCCACCGACGTGATTGCCATCCCCGGCTCAGGCGCGCTCGAGAGCCTCAATGTGGCCTGTGCGGCCTCGGTGGTGCTGTGGGAACTGTGGCGCGGAGCGACGCCGGCGACGGCCACCGCGTCGTCGAAGCCGACGGCAAAGTCGGCACCGTCATGGTCGCCGGCAGCGTCGGCGACGTCGTCGTCGTCGTCGTCATCGACAGCCTGGCCCAGCCGCGGCCCGGTCACACCGGCGACCAACGGCCTGTCGCCGGGGCCGGCGTCTCGCGGCGCCGCCCGGGGCCACACGACGGGCCGACGAGGCGAAGCACAGGACTGAGCCGCCAACGGCGGCTGTGGGGGGCTTCGTCGCGTCGACCGCCTCAGCCGGCCGCGGGCAGTCACGGCTTGGACGAACGGCCGGTTGGCCGGGCCAACGCCACCCGACGACCCCCGAGTCCATAGTGCGGGCCGTCAAGGCGGGACACGGGATGGAGCAGCGCGCCATCGACGACGACGCTGCCGGTGTCTCCTGTCAGGAGACAGTCGTCGACATGAAAGGCGGTCACCTCGCCCACCACCAGCGTGACCTGCTTGTCTCGACCATACCGGTGCTCCTCGACGACGCGGCAGGCCATCGCCACCCGCGCCGACGCCACCCGCACACCGTCTTCAAAGGGCACCATCGCGATGCCGAACTGAAGCGCTTCGCTGACGTCGGCAGGCAGCTCGGCCGACGTCAGGTTCATCCGCTCCAGGTCGTGCTCCTCGACGAGGTTGACGCAGAAACGGCCACTGTCGCGCAGCAAGCGCAGCGTGTCTTTGGCAGCCCCGCCCCGGCCGTCGGCAATGGAGACGGTGACCATCGGCGGGTCGGAACACAGCGCGTTGAAATAGGAAAATGGCGCCAAGTTGACGTGGCCGGTGCCGGGTTCGACCGTGGCCAACCATCCGACGGGACGCGGCACCACCACCGTCGTCAACAGGGCGTAGGCGTCTTTGGTCGAGAGGGTGGCGGCGTCGATGCGCATGAACCGAGCCTACCCGGCCGGCATGAAGTTGGCTGGAACCCAAACTTCATCCGGTCCTGCGTCCCGGGCGAGTGCCCCCCGAGCGCGCGGTCCTCG
>CAJBHN010000056.1 GCA_903952805.1 uncultured Myxococcales bacterium
CGTACAAAATCCCACCCAGCGCGGGCACGGCGAGCCCCAGCGCGAACCCGAGGGTCCATTGGCGTTTGGCGAAGATGACGAAGAGCGCGAAACCGAACATCACCACCATCGAACCGATGAACGCCAACAAGAGCCGCGGTACGGCGGCCCGTTGGTCGACGATGGCGAAATAGCCCCCCGCCAGAATCCACAGGTTGAGGGTCGCCAGGCTGCCGCCCACCACGAAGCCCACCGTCGTGTCGAAGCCGTGCCCGTGCCACAGGTCCGTCAAAGCCAGCAGCACGGCGACGGCGGCCGTCGCCAACAGGCTGGCCCTGGTCAGGTGCCGCAAGTCCCGGCCCATCGCGTCGAGTTTGCCCTCAACGGTGGGTGAGGCGGTCTCGTCGACGTAGAACTCGTCCTTGCCCCAGCCCTGGCCCCAGTCGTCATCGTTGCGATACGTGCTGCGGGCGGTGTCACGGTCGTCGACAACCTCCCCCTCGACGGCGTCAGCGTCGCCGTGGTCGACGTCGTCGTTACGCTTGGCGGTCATGGGAGCCTCCAGAGTCCTTGCCGTAGTCGTAGCCGTCACGGTCGTCGCCGGGCACGGGATCGTAGCCGATGTCGTGGGCGGTCGCGTCGCTGTTGGCCAGGCTGCGCTGCCACAGGATGACGCGGTAGATGGCGCGACCGGCGGCGCCGAGACCCGCGAGCAGGCCGATGGTGATGCCCCACGGCGCCACCGGGAAGTGGTCGTCGATGAGCTTGCCCAGCACGGCGCCGACGATGACCGAGACCGGGATTTCCAGAGCGTACAGTTGCGCCCGCCCTGCCTCGCGCCGATGCCGGTTGTCCTTGTCCTCGACGATGCTTCGCAGGTCGACATACCCGGGTGCTTTGTTGGCGTCGTTGGTCACAGGGGAAGCTCCTGTCGCCGGCGGAGACGGCGAATGTTGTCGGTGTGCCGTGCGACGATGACGATGAGGCACATGAGCATCGGCACGAGCGAGGCATCGACCGGTCCTCGCCAGAACAGCGCGATGACAACCATCACGGCAGCGCTCAGCGATGAGACGCTCACGACGCGCGAGGCCAGAAATGCCACCGCGAAAGCAGCCAGCCCGTAGCCGGCCACCTCGGGATGCAGGGCCAGCAACACGCCGAGGCCTGTCGCGACCCCCTTGCCGCCCCGAAAACGCAGCCAGGGCGTGAAACAATGGCCCAGCAAGGCCGACAGACCGACCAGGCCACCGTGCAGCGCAACGACCTGTGAGGCGCCGTCAACGGGGGTGACTTGCGTCACCATCAAGGCCGGCACGGCGCCTTTGAGGGCATCCAGCACCAACGTGACCAGACCGAGTTTCTTGCCGGCGACGCGGGCGACGTTGGTGGCGCCGATATTGCCGCTGCCGGCCAGGCGGACGTCGGTCTTGACAAAGCCCATGGCGAGCAGAAGCCCAAAGGGTATCGAGCCGGCGAAAAATGCGATGGCACACCACAGCATCAGCGCAGCGCCGTGGTCGTCGACCAGGGTGGTCAAGGTCTCCATGGGACCTTGGTAGCAGGCCGCAGGGGCGCCGTCTTCGCCACTTCGAAGTCGATGCCCCCGGCGTGCGGCAGCGGCGAGCGCCATTGACGTGCCTTGTGCGTGCCATAGCCTGTTGCCTGCTGAAGGAGCGATGCCGATGGCCCACACCAAGGTTGCGCTCGAAGTCCAAGACGATCGTGGCAACGTAATGGTTGCCGTAGACAGCGGCGCTCGCTTGGTTGGCACGGTCCGACGTGTGCCCGAGGCCGTCGCGGTCGACGACCACTTGGAAATCATGTTCGTGTTGGGCGACGAGCCCGCCACCATGACGGTGAAGGCCAGCACCGCCGCATCCTGGTCGAAAGGGCGGCTGTTCAAAGCCAGCGTGGTCGCCCTCGACGTCGGTGGCATCCATCTGGTCCCACCGGCCTCGGTGCCCCACCACAAGCCCGGGCTCAGTGGACGCCTGATTGACGTGCCCATCGCCGAGATTGTCCAGTTGCTGTGCGCCGCACGCCGCACAGCAACCGTGCAACTGGTTCGCGACGGCCAAGCCCTTGGTGAGCTGGCCTTCGTCGACGGCCGTGCGGTGTGCGCGTTCACCACCGACGGATCCGTCGGAGCCGATGCTTTTTATGCGCTGGCGTGCCTTGAGTCGGGCGACTTCGAGGTTTTCTACGGCCAAACGC
>CAJBHN010000057.1 GCA_903952805.1 uncultured Myxococcales bacterium
ATCTACGTGACCACGCCGAGCAAGAGATTGGTCGCTTTAACGCGGCCTTGCTGGAGATCGGGCGCGTACCCCATGACGACATCAAAACGTTCCTTCGGCTGACGACCGAAGCCGTCAGCCGCGCTCTCGAGATCGAACGCGTCAGCGTATGGCGCTGGCACGGCGGCGCCCTGGAATGCGGCGACCTTTTCGAACGCACACCCGGCACCCATTCACACGGTCTTCAGATATTGCAGCGTGACCAGCCTGAGTACTTCGCCGCCATTCGTACCGAAGACAATGTGCTCGCCAGCGACGCTCACACCCATCCTGCCACCAGGGGATTTTCGTCGTCCTACCTGGCTCCTCTTGGCATCCGTTCGATGTTGGACGTGCCCTTGCGCTCGTTCGATGGTCTGCGCGGCGTGCTGTGTGTGGAATCGACGTCCCCCCGCATCTGGCGCGACACCGAGGTCCGCTTTGCTACCGAGGTCGCGGGCTTTGTTGTCCAGGCGCTTGAGCGGGTGATGCGGCAGCGCCTGGAGCAACGCAACGCCGCCGTGCTCGCGTCTATCGACGAAGCGGTGGTGGCGTTCGACGAAAATCTCCACGTCACCTTGATGAATCCGGTCGCCGAGCAGATGTGCGGCTGGACTCGTCTTGACGGCGTTGGTCGCTCGGTTGCCGAGGTCGTGTCGTTGCTGACCGTCGATACGCGCCTTCCCGTGCTTGACGTCGCAGAAGTGCTGCGAGCCGGGACCGCGCGCACGTATGCCAAGCGATTGCTGCTGGTACGCCCCGATGGCGGCGAGACGCTCGTGGCCTTGACGGTGTCGCCGATGCTCGACGACGACATTGGTCGTGGCGTTGTCCTGTCGCTGCGAGACGTGACCGCCGAAGAGGCCGCGCGCCGTGAACTTGATGAGCGCAATCGCCGGCTCCGGTCCCTGGGCGAGGCGATCCCCGATCTGCTGTTTTCGGTGTCGGCCGATGGGCGCGTCACGATGTTGAAGGACGCGCCGCACACCAGCGAAGGGTCAGACCTCATCGTCCCTGCCGACGAGATACCGCAGCACACGGTCAGAACATTGTTTGACCCGCAGTTGGCGGCGCGCATCGAGGACGCCATGGGTCAGGCTTTGTCGACGGGGCACCTGCAGACCCTTGAATACGACCTCGTCATGCCTCATGGGCCGCAGATGTTCGAGGCCCGCCTGGCGCGCATGAGCGACACAGAAGCCACGGTGATTGTCCGCAACATCACCGCTGAACGCGAGCGAGCTGCCGCTCTGGTCGCGCAAAGGGAACGCTTGCAGGCCCTGCTGTCCAGCAGCGCTGCGATCATTCATTCGTCGCGCTTGCCAGCGTTTGAAACCGAATACATCAGCGAATCCTTCACCGCGGTGCTCGGCTACGCCAAGAGCGATGCCTTCATCGATGGATTTTGGCAGTCCTCGCTGCATCCCGACGACAGTGAGCGGGTGCGCGCTGGCCTCTCGACGTTGTTTTCGACCGGCCACGTCGTCCACGAGTACCGTCGCCGGCACGCCGACGGCAGCTACCGTTGGTTGCGCGATGAAGTTCGCGTCATCCACGACGAGTTTGGCGCTCCGATCCGAGCCGTCGGCGCCATCATCGACATCACGTCCCTGCGGCGAGATGAAGCGCGGCTCGCGACCATCCTGGCTGTGCAACAGGTTGTCTCGCAGATGTCGTCGGCGTTCCTCGCCGGCCGCGGTGTCCGCAGCGGAGACATTGTCAGCCGTAGCCTGAGCGAACTGGGTAGCGTGACGACGGCGGCTCGTGTCTTCGTGGCCCGTGGCCACGGCAAGGCCGTTGAAGAAATCATCGAATGGAGCGTCGACGCGGGTTACGGCCATGGTCCCGAAGCGCTCAAGCGCGCCAACAACGACGTGGCGGATTGCATCGACCGGCTCGCTGGCGGCGTGTCGACGATGACGTCGTCGCGGGTGCTGGGGGGCGGTCGGACGTTGATCATGATCCCGATGCTCGTCGACGGCGAGCTGCGAGGTGTCTTGGGTGTTGACGGTGCCCGTGCCGAGGCATTGACCGATGAGGAACTGCTGGGCCTCATGGCCCTCGTCGCCGATGCCCTCGCCGCCGGCCTGCAGCGTCTCGACGACGAGCGCGACTTGCGTGAGTTGACTGACCGGCTGCGCCGGCAGGGAGGCCAGCAGCGGGCCCTGCTCGAGATGTCGGGTGAACTGGCGCGCACGACGACCCGCAGTGAGGTGTATTCGATCATTCAAGCTCGTCTGCCGACCCTGAGCGGCATTGACCATTTGTCGCTGATCAAACCCACCGACGACGGTCGATTGCGCGTTCGCGCCTTCGCCGGCACCGGTGTCCCGGCCATCGTCGGATCGTCCTTCACGTCAGACATCACGCTGGCTTCGGCCGAGGGCACCTCATTTGAGGCTTTGCTGCACAGTGGCGAGCCGGTGACCACGCAGCATCACGCCGTCGACGCCTTCGTCGACTGGCGTGAGTGGGCATCCGTCGGGTTGACACAAATTGTGTCGGTGCCCCTGGTCCCGGTCGTCGGCGCCTCGGAAATGGCCGGTATGTTGACCCTTGGCACGCGCGCCGTCGGGCGCTGGGGGACTGAGGATTTTGCCTGGGCGGTGCAGTTCGGTTTGCTGGTGGGCGGTCACCTTTCAACGCTGCGTGCAGGAGATGAATTGCGGCAGCTGAATGAAGCGCTTGAGGCCCGGGTCGAGGAGCGCACCGCTGAGCTGCGGGCGAGCGAAGAGCGCTTCGAGCTGTTGTTTCAAAGTGCCCCCCAGGCCATGATTATCGTCGACGCTGCCGGCCGCGTCGTGCAATCAAACCGCGGCGCCCAATCCTTGTTTGGCTACGACGACACCGCCTTCGATGCGCTGGCCCTCGCGGCGCTGGTTCCCGCGACGGTCCGCGGTCGACACGACGCTTTGCTCCGCGGGTTCCTGGACAGGCCCGACCTCCATGCCCAGGCGATGGCCCCGGGGCGCACCATCTTTGGTCGACGCAGCGACGACAGTGAGTTCCCCGCCGAGATCGGGCTGGTGCCGCTGATGGTCCGTGGCGAGCGGCAGGTGCTGGCCGGCATCACCGACATCACGGCGCGCGTGGCCGCCCAGGAGGAGATTTCGCAGTCGTTGCGCGAAAAGGAGGTGCTGCTCAAGGAAATCCACCACCGGGTGAAGAACAACCTGCAAATCATCTCGAGTCTGTTGATGATGCAGAGCGAGCAAATGCCATCGGATGATGCGCGCCGGATGATGCACGAGAGCGTGTACCGCGTGCGGTCGATGGCGCTGATCCACCAGCTCTTTTACGGCAGCGAGTCCCTGGAGAAGATCGACCTCGGCGCCTACGCCAAAGGGCTGTCGTCGTCGCTGGCCGGTGTCCTTGCACCCGCTGCACGGATCACGGTGCTTGCCGAAAACATCACGGTGCCGGTGGATATCGCCGTGCCCCTCGGACTCATTCTCAACGAGTTGCTGACCAACGCGTTCAAGTACGGCCTGCCCACCACCGCCGATGCCTTGCTGCAAGCGCATACCGCGGGGCGCAGCGACGTCACCGTTGAAGTGAGCGTCGAGGGGAGCATGCTGCGCGTCGCGGTGATGGATTCGGGGCCGGGGCTGCCAGACAACGTCGACGTCGCGACCGCGGGGACGTTGGGGCTGCAGTTGGTCCGGTCGTTGACGCGGCAGTTGCGCGGCCAGCTCACGCTGATGCGGCAACCACAGGCGGGCATCACGCTGACGTTTGCGCTGCCGACGGGCACAGCCTGAGCTCGGGCTATGGCTGCTCGTCGTCGCCGCGACCTGCCATGCGGATGAGCACACCTTCGGTCTCGTCAGCGTTTTTCAGGCTGGCGAGGTTTGCACGGTACACGGCGACGCCGGCGACCTGATCGGCGACTTCCTCGACGAGGTCTGTGCCCGACGACACCGGACCGGAGGCCTCAACGCCTCCCGGTGAGCCTGTTCCGCGGGTGATTCGGACCCGGACGCCGCCGTTGTTGAGGGCTTCCATGGACGCCTCAAGAGGTACGAAGCCGTCGGTGATGGCGTTGGCGGTGTTGTGGCTGCTGACCTCAAGTACCCGCGACGCCGCCTGCACGCCGGTGACCGCGGTGCTGAGGGCCGATGCGATCTTCATGACCAGAGCATGCGCTCTCGGTCCTTGCCGTGCAAGCGCCCACGGTGCTGCCGATGGCTCGTGAGCCCAGGCGACAACGCTTCAGGGCTGGCGGCGGTCCACCATCTGCTGTCGGGTCAACTTGGTTCGCTCCGCCAACTGGTCGGTCAGCAGCAATCGCCAACGGTGATAGCTGTCTTCGTCGAGTGCGAAGGGGGTGAGGTACACCCGGAACACATTCCCCATCGCCCTTGAACGCGTCGAGGTCGCCCACAATTTCAGCCGCGGTTGCAGGCCGAGTTCGATGGAGACCAGGGTTGTTTCGGGAAAACCCATCGGTCCTTGCATGACGATCACGTCGCTGCCGAGGCCGACGACGTCGAACTCCGCACCCGCGGGCAGCAGCGTCACGGCCGTCATTGGCGGCACCGGGGCGGGCGGCTCGATCACCTCGCCAACGGCTGGCATCCCAAATGACGACGATGCCGTGCGTGCTCCCACGCCACTGTCGATGGCCGCCATGGCCTCGACACAGCCAGGCAGGGTCTTGACGAGCACCTCCACCTCGGCGGCGCTGGCGCCGGGCACGGTGCCCTCCAGATCCTTCGCATTGAGGCTGGTGGACTCCATCGCCTTCAGTGCGACTTTGCTCGCGGTGTGGACGGCCTCGACAATCTCGGCATTGGGGGGGCGTGACAGGCCACAACCGTGGGGGTGCGATGCGACGCTCGCGATGAGCGATGGCAGCTCCCATTTGCGAGCGACCTCGGCCCCCAGGTCGGCCGAAAACAGCTCGATCAGCCGCAACCACCACGACCATGGCTGCGTCGGAAGGTCCGTACGCTCCTTGAGGAGCACCTCCAGGCTCAGGGTGCCAACGACGGCGCCAAGGGACGAAAACAAACCGGACACGAAGCACTCGTCGGCATCGAGCTTTCGGACGTCGGCCAGCGACTTGGCGAGAAATGCCGTCAGCAGGCTGCGGCGCCACAGGAGTTGTCGCTGGACTGCGAAGGGGCCGTTGCCATGAAAGGTGCGGCCAACACCGAGAGTCAACGACAGGCTCGCAATGCCCTTGAAGCCCAGGCGGGTAATGGCCAATGGCAGCGAATTGACCTCGGGGCCGCGCTGAAAGAACGCCGAGTTGGCAACGCGCAGGACGGCGGTCGTCAGCCCAGCGTCGGCAGCGAGGGCGTCGGCGACCGCACGGACGTTGACGGTATCAGCCTGCACCAATCCCCTGACCTTCAACGCTGCCGTCGGCGTCGGCGGCATCGTAATGGCGCCTCGACGCACGACGTCGATGAGGCAAGCGCCGAGTTCGAGCATGACAGGGTCGGGCGGAGCAGGCGTCTCCATCCCGACCGTTGAAATCCCTTCTTTTGCATAGCGATGCACCACCTGAATGAGCTCGAGCAAAACGTCGGGTTCAGTACGATTGGTGTGCTTCGCCTCGTCGAAGATCGCCTTGTTGAACGTGCTGTGCTCGCGGGTATCTTCGTAGCGAATCGCGAGCGTGGTGCCGCACACGCAATTCGCAAAACCAAGCAAGCCGATTGGTTCATCGTCTTCGATCGGGTCAAGCATCGGATGCCCGAGAATCGTCGTCCTGGCGATATAGTTTTCAAAACTCGGATAGTGCAGGTCACAACAAGAGCAGGCGCGAGGGAATTGCGATCGACACGCCGCCAGAGAACTCCGACCGAAACGCTCGCTGACCGACGGGCCGCTGACGCTTGGGGCCTCGACGATCGTTGCCACCGCAGGCGGTACCCTTTTATTCGCGCCGAAGCCCCCGCCGAGCCAAACCCGAAACGTTGTCCCTTCGCCGACGACAGACCGCACCTCGATGCTGCCACCTTGCATTTCCACCAAACGGCGGCTGACCGACAAACCCAAGCCGGTGCCGGTGCCGACCTTCGTCGTGTACAAGGGCCTGAATATCTGTTTCAGGACCGCTGCGTCGATGCCGGTCCCGTTGTCGGTGATCTCGATCCATGGGCAGCTGTCATAGCCGCCTTGCACGGTGATCAGTTCCTTGGGCCCGACTTGTCCAGCGGCCGTCGCGCGGGTCACCCGCTCCTGACAGGCGTCGTCGGCGTTGACGATCATGTTGATGAGAACCTGCGTGATATCGACGTTACGACGGACCATGACATCCGCCGGTACCTGCACGGTAATCCGGCTGCGTAGTCGCGATTTCAGGAGTTTTGTTGCGCCAGTGGCGAGGTCGGCGAGGGAAACCTCCTGCTGCTGGGTATCATGTGTTTGGGGCCGAACCATCGCCTTGGTGTTGTGGATGATGGCTTCGACGCGCTCGATGCCCTCCTGCACTTCGCGCACGACGAGCGGCAGGTCTTTGGTGATTTCGGCGAAATGGGGGGCAGCGCCTTCAAACAGCGGCGAGAGTTCGTCGATATACTCCCCAATTGCCTGGATATTGCTGCGGACAGACGTGAGCGGGTTGGCGATTTCGTGGGCGATGCCGGCAGCGACTTCGCCCAGCAGACTCAGCGCTTCGCTGACCCGCAGGCGTTCGCTCATGGCTCGTTCCGCGGCCTGGCTCTTGAGCTTTTCCAGCGTGTCGCCCAGCAGCATGGCGAGTCCATCGCAGACTTCCAGATCGCTGCGAGACAGGGGCAGAGCCTGCTTGCCTTCGGCGGTGAGTTGACTCCGACCGATATTGACGACGCCAAAGACAACCCCTTGTGGGGTCGCGATGGGTACACACATCGATGAGGCGATGTTCAACTTGGGGGCGATACCGTTGAAGCGGGTGTTGAAATCATTGCCGTCGATAATGAGGACCGGACGCCCTTCGGCAATGACTCGGGCAGCGACGCCTGCCGCCTGACGGGGAGCCATGGCCTCGGTGGGAAGACCGAGGTGGGCGGACAGTTCCAGGATGGAGCGAGCCTCACCCGGCACTTCAAGCAACATGATGCTGCCGCGTTGCGCACGAAACAGGCCGCACAACTCAAAAATAAGACGGTCGAGAAACGACAGATCTTGCGCGCTCGTCAACAGCGGCGTGATCGAACAGAGCACCGTCCGCAAGGTGCGTCCCGGATCTGTGGTGTCGACCGAGACATCGTTGCCATCGCCTTGGCCAACGCGCGGGAAATCGGTGATTTGTCCCGAGCTCACAGGAGTCGTCATGGAATCTGTCCACCCATCTTCACTGGTGCGTCGAGATCTTTGGGGTCGTCAGCGTCAAGTCCGCGGCGAGCACGCGCCTCGATGGCGACCTCCTTGAGCAACTTGCTGAGGTCTTCATTCTTCCAGGGCTTGGAAATAAACCGGAATACGCTGCCCTCATTGATCGCGTCGAGCAGGACGTCTTTTTCGCTGTGCCCTGTCAGCATGACACGAAAAACCGACGCATGGCTCTGACGCAA
>CAJBHN010000058.1 GCA_903952805.1 uncultured Myxococcales bacterium
CGCCGCCGCCCTCGCCGCTGCCGCCCGCGGTGAGCGAACGACGACGTCGTCAGCGGCGGCGTTGCTGGTGGCCGCCGTCGACGCCTGCGGTGGCGCTGTCGACCGATCGGTGTTGCAGCGGGTGCAGGGAGGCGTGCTGCGCGCTGTCGTCGTCGTCGTTGGCGCCGCTGGTCTGGCGGAGTTGCCGGCGCGGGCGAGTACGGCAGCGACGGTGGCGATGTTGGCTGGCGTCCCCATCCTCGTCGATGAAACTGTGCTGGCCCTGTTGCACCGGCGTCTGCAAGACGCTGCAGCCCGCAGCAGCGCAGGCATGGACAGCGCCGTGGACGAACCCCTCGCCCAGACCACCGCCGAGCGCTGGAACAGCCTGCTGCAGCGGCTCGCCGACAAGGTCCACGACGACGACCGCCCATCTTGATGGCCGGCGGAGCCCCCCGGGCCCGCCGACATGGCCATCACCGACACGGCCATCACCGACACGGCGTCACAAAAAAACAGCGCGGGCCGAGGCCCGCGCTGTTTTGTGAAACGTCGGTGACGACGCTTCAGGCACCGCGCTGCGAGGAGAAGTCCTGCAGCGACTTGATGCGGGCCTTCTTGCCCTTGAGGCCGCGGAGGTAGAAGAGCTTGGCGCGACGAACGCGACCGCGCTGCAGCACGTCGATCTTCTCGATGCGGGGGGAGTTGATGGGGAAGATGCGCTCGACGCCCTGGCCGAAGCTCATCTTGCGGACGGTGATCGTGCCGCGGTTGCCACCACGACGACGGGCGATGCACATGCCCTCGAAGGCCTGCACGCGCTCCTTGTCACCTTCAAGAATCTTGAGGTGGACGCGGATGGTGTCGCCAGCGCGGAAGTCGGGCATCTGCCGAACGTATTCCGCTTCGATTTCCTGAATGATCTTGGACTTCATCGTTCATTGCCTGTTGCGGGGTTGAGGCCGCGTTGCGACGGGGAGGCGCTTCGTTGTCACGGGGTGTGACGCTGACCGCATGTCCGTATCCGTCGGGGAGAGGTCCGTTGATGGCGCGGTCGACGTCTCGGATGAGTGACGCCGTGCCCGGTAGAGCTCCCTGGTGATCCGGCTCCACAGGAGCCGGCAAAAACTGGTCGAGGCGGAATCAAGCAGCCCCGACCCGCTGCGTCAACGGCTGAACCGTCGACGCGAGATGTCAGCCCCGGCGGTGCGCCTTGGGAATGCCCGCGGTGGGGCCCTCGTCGTTGAGGTCGACCGAGCCCGGACGCTGGGCCCGCGCCGTCGAGTGGTCGGCGAGCTGGGAGAGGGTTTTGCCCAGCGGGGCGTGGGTCTTGTAGACCGTGTCGAGGTCGTGGTCGGGGTCGAGCTTGACGTCGTAGACGATGGGCTTGCTGGCCCGGTGCAGGCCGTCGACGTCGGCGTGAAACTGGCCTTTGGGAGCGTACTTCTCGGGCTCGAGCAGCATGGACTTCGTGTAGACGAGGGCGTGGCGGTCGGTGTCGGCCAACTCGTACTCGGAGCCGAGCTTGATCGCGTCGACGGGGCAGGCTTCTTCGCAGTAGCCGCAGAAGATGCAGCGCAGCATGTTGATTTCGTAATGGACCGCGAAGCGCTCGCCCGGCGAGTTGGGGCTGTCGGGGTTGTTGTCGGCAGCCTCGACGTAGATGGCCTGGCTCGGGCAGGCGGCGGCGCAGAGATGGCAGCCGATGCAGCGCTCGACCTCCTTCATCTGGCCGGCGACTTCCATCTTGGTTTTGTGCAGGCGATGCCGACCCCGGTACTTGGGGGCCACGGGGCGCTTCACCTCGGGGTAGCTCACCGTCTCGGCGGGGCGGCCGGTGTGCTTCAGCGTGGTGAACATGCCCTTCAGCATGGCAGCGGTGCTCTTCACAAATGACATGGCGGTCTCCGCAAGCGCCGTCGGGAACCCGACGCAACTGCCGCGTGCTAGCAGTCGGTCAAGGACGTCTCAAGCACCAACACGGGCCGATGGTTCCGGGGGAGCTACTTGGACAGAAAACCCATGACGATGAGCATGGCCACGGCGATGCCCACCAGGCTCTCGCCGGCGATCAGCCCCGACGCCACGCTGACGGTGTAGCGCTCATGGAGGGCCGGCTTGAAGCGGCGCAGCAGGTCCGCCATCAGGCTGCCCAGAAACATGGCGATCGCGTTGCTGCCAGGGATGACCATGGCGATGCCCAGGCCCGACGGCGACGGCAAGAACCTGATCAGGGTCTTTGGTGCGAGCTTTTCCAGCACGGCCAGGGCCACGCCCAACAGGGCCGCCACCAAAGCCGCGATCTGGGCCTGCGTCGACAACGCCCCCAGGCCGTCGGCGAACGCCTTGGAGACACCCGCCCACACGACGCACGACGGCGCCGGCCAGGCGTCGCTGCCAAGGACGCTGGGGTCGGGGATCAACAGCCAGAAGGCCGGCACGATGACGATGGCGCCGGCGAAGACGCCAAAAAGCTGGGCATAGAGCTGGTGGCGGGGGTTGGCGCCCAGCAGCCAGCCGGTCTTCAACGTCGTCAGCAGGTCGGCGGCGTGCAGGCCGATACCGCCGGTGACGTTGGCGGCCATGATGTTGCCCGACAGGTTGCCCGGGGTGATGACGCCGTAGACCAGTTGGGTGACGGGGCCGAGGGCCTTGGTGGGGGTGACGTCGGTCTCGCCGGTCACGCGGGCGGCGACAAAGCCCATCAGCACCGCCAGTGGGACAGCGAC
>CAJBHN010000059.1 GCA_903952805.1 uncultured Myxococcales bacterium
CCACCCCGGTCTACTGGGATTACCAGACCAAGATCGAGACGAGCCCCCTGCCAGACATGACCTTCAGCTTGTTTGCGTTTGGCTCCAACGACGACCTCAAGGTCTTGTCGAGAAATACCGGCAGCAATGGTTTCGCCGTCGGCTTCAACACCACGTTTCATCGGTTGGTGGGCCGTTGGGATTGGAAGCTGGCGCCGGGCTTGACCCATCGCCTGCAGCCGTATGCCGGTCTGACCCGCGTCAGCATCAACGCCGACAACTCCGGCGACGACGGCGGTCCCCAGACCAGCATCGCGATCGGCATCGACACCTGGAACTGGGGTGTGCGCGACGAACTGCAATGGGACGTCACCAAGGACGTCATCGTGCGCACGGGTATTGACTACCTTGGTCAGACCTTCGGCACGGCGTTCACGGTGCCGTTGCCGTTGGAGATCGGCTCGTTTCCGCGGGTGTTTCCCCGGGTGCAGGGGACCGAGCAGACATTCACGTCGGGCGGGGCCATCAACGCGCTGGCGACCTACGTCGAGGCTGAACTGACGCCGTTTGAGGGATTCAAGTTGGTGCCGGGCGTGCGGCTTGAGTCGACGACGCTGACGTTCCTGCCGGCCGAGCAGCTCGACGGCACGACGACGACCGCCGAGGGCAGCGACCTGTTCCACATCGACCCCCGCCTGACGGCGCGGTGGGAACTGTGGCCCAAGACGGTGCTGAAGGGGGCCGCCGGTGTCTATCGCCAGTCTCCCGAGCCCCAGCAGTTGAGCCCGCAGACGGGCAACCCCAACTTGCTCGAGCCCCGGGCGGTGCAGTTGATTGCGGGTATCGAGCAGGGGCTGACGGACAAGATCAATCTTGACGTTCAGCTGTACCACACGAACCGCTCATTGCTGGTGCAGAGCACCGCCGACGTCATTGCCGTCGACAACAGCGACGAGGTCAACCCGGTCTTCTTCAACAATGGCGGCCGCGGCAACACCACCGGCATGGAGATCCTGCTCCGTCACGAAATCACCGAGTACCTGTACGGCTGGGTCGCCTACACGTTGTCGCGTACGGTCGTCGACCTCGACGACAACGACAGCAGCTTTGACCTGACGGACTTTGATCAGACCCACATCCTCACGGTGGTGGCCCAGACCAATCTGCCGTGGGGTTTCACCCTCGGCGGTCGTTTCCGCCTCGTGTCTGGTGTCCTGGAACGTTTTCCGCTCGGATCGGTGCACGACCTCGACACGACCAACTACCTGCAACTGGGGCAGAGCACCCGCGAGCGTCTGCCGTCCTTCCACCAGCTCGATGTGCGCATCGATCGGAAGTGGGTCTTTGAGCAGTTTTCGGCGACGGCCTATCTGGACCTGTTGAACGTCTACAACAACGAAAACGTCGAGGGGACCCAGTCGGACTATCGTTCGCGCGAGGTCCAAATCATCCCGTCGTTGCCCATCCTGCCGGTCTTCGGCATGTCGGCGGAGTTTTGACCATGCGTAGTCCACGACGATTGACTGCTGTGTTGTTGGGGGCAAATTTTGCCCTGAGCTGCACCAACTTCGACCTCGAGGAGCGCATTGAGGACACCCGCGTGTTGGCGGTCCGCAATGAGCCGGCCGAGATCATGTTTTCGCCGCTGTTTCTGCTGCCGGCGGCCCAGCGGCCACCAGTGCCGTTGCCGACCACCGAGGTGACGACGGAGATCTACGCCTACGACCCCCGCGGCGGCCGCGTGTCGATGAGTACGCAACTGTGTCCCGAAGGCACCGACTCCTCATGCCGCTTGTACGACAAGGACCAAGACGAGAATTTCGCTCGACTGACCGACCCGATCCGCAGTGAGGTGGCGGCGTTGTTGGCGCCGCAGAAGACCTTCATCGACATCGACGACAGCAGCGCCGCTGGCCGCATCGCGCCGGCGACATTCAGCTACAGCATCAGCCCCGGCGTTATCGACTTCTTCCAGCCCAAGAATGCTGCTGGTGAAAACGTGCCGTCGATTTTCCCGGTGCTGCCCCGCCTGGCCGTCGAGGTCGACAACGAGACCCAGCGCAGCGAGGGGGCCGACGTCTTCAAGGAACGGGCATTCAAGCGCCTGCCCTTGTCGCTCGACCTGGCTGACTCGTCCCTCGGCCCCGACTTCACCAACCAGTTGGCCAACGGCCTCGGCGTTCGCTTGTGCGATGGCCCCGTCCCCGGCGAGGACGAGGTCCCTGCCGACGCCTTCGAGGGCAAGGCTGAGTGCTTGCACCCTCGGGGCGCCAACGTGAATCCCGGGCTCAAGGGCTTTCGCCTGGAGAGCACCATCGTCGCGGACGAACTCACCCAGGGTGTGTTGGAGGGCGAGCCCGACCTCGGGCTGAGTTCGTTGGTGCGGGCCTCGGCCGGCGGCGCCATCGCCATCACACCCGTATGGCAAGCCGGCGCCGTCGAGCGCTATCAGGTCATCTCCTTCGACATCGACAGCAGCGAACTTGTCGTCGTCAATCGCGTCGAGGACCTCGCCTGCACCTGGTATTCGACGCGCGGCAATCTCTCACTGACCTTGTCGTCGTTGCAGTTCAACAACGAGCGCCTTGGTATTGTCTGGCAGTTGCCCACCGACGCCCAAAGCGGTGAGCAGGACACCCTGGTGATGGTGGCCCTTGACCAGCGCGGCGGCACCACCGTGTCGGAAATCAACGTCGTCTACCGCTGATCACTGCTTGGTGGCGGCGTCGACGCTGATCACGTCAGGGCCAGGACGCCCGCCAGCGCGAGCATGGCACCGGCCCATTGGTGACGGGCCAGCTGCTCACGCAACAGCACCATCGAGATCATCACCGTGACCACGACTGACATCGAGCCGGTCACGGCGGCGATGGCGCTTTGGCCACCGCGCGAACCCAGGCCGGTGGCGACGACGGCGATGCTCGACAGCAGCCCCGACCACAGCACTGTGCTCCACAGCGCTCGCGGCGGTGGACCAATGGGGCCCGTGCTGGTGGGTGACAGCGTTGCCAGGGTCACGAGGAGGATGGGTCCCAGCAGGCGGGCGATGAAGGTGGGCAGCAGGGCGCCGAGGTGGGGGACGACTTCACGCCCCATGATGAAAAACGCGGTGCCAAACAACAGCGCCGCCGCCATCGCCGCCACGACGCCCCGCATATGGCCCGCTGGTCTGTCGGCGTTGCGGGCGGGGACTGAAGCCAACATCACGCCTGCCATCACCACCGTGAGTCCCACGAGGGTGCGCATCGTCAAGACGGCGCCGTCGAGGACCGACCAGGCGACCGTGACTGCGCCATAGGCACCCACGATGGGCGCCACCACCGCCAAGGGGCCCGATCCAAAAGCGACGAAGAAGCACAAGATGCCAGCGCTGCTGATGACGGCGTAGGCGGCGGTGAACAGCCAGGTGCGGAGGGATATGGCGGCGAAGGCGCTGCCGCCCACGTCGCCGCCCACGTGGTCGCCCACGCCGTCGGTGCCGACGACGACGACGACGGCGACGCCGAGGGCAACCATGCCGACGAGCTGGCTCCACAGCTGGGCCCGAAACGCACCGAGCCCTTGTGACAGGTCGCGCGCCAAAAAGTCGGCGACGCCCCAGCAGGCGGCTGCCACCAGGCCACACAGCACCGAGGAGGCTATGTCGCTCACGGGGTCACGAGTCCGGGAAAGCGCTGCAGGTACTGCACAAAGCCTTCGCTGACGGCGACGGCCTGGAGTGCTTCGGCGGTCCGTGGTCCGCGGATGGGCGCCTTGCCTTCGAGGATCACATGGGTGGGCCAGTCGGGGTCCACGATGGCGGCGCGGCCAACGGAGACAATGTCTGCGCCGCGTTCGACGAGGGCGCTGGCGTCGGCGTGGGTCCAGATGCCGCCGGCGGCGACGACAGCGACGTCAGCCGGCAGCGCGTGGCGAAACAGGCGGGCCGGGTGTTGGGCCGGGTGCTTCACGGAATTCTTCGACGCGTCCCACAACGAGATGTGCACGAAGTCGACGTCGTCTTGGACGCGACAGGCGGTCTCGACGCTTTCGTCGATGTCGAGGCCTTTGGCGAAGCCACGGTCTTCTGGGCTCAAGCGGACCCCGATGGCAAAGCCGTCACCGCAGGCGGCGCGCACGCCGCGGGCGATGTGGGTCAGCAAGCGCACGCGATTGTCGAAGCTGCCGCCCCATTGATCATCACGGGTGTTGAGGGTGCGGGACAGAAACTGCCCCAACAGGTAGCCATGAGCAGCGTGGAGTTCGACGCCAGCGAAGCCGGCCTGCTGCGCTCGAACGGCGGCGTCGACGAAGCTGGCAGCGACGGCCTCGACCTCGCCGCCCGACAGCGCGCGCGGCACCTCGAAGCTCGGGCTGTCCTCGTGAAATACGCTGGGGGCCACCGGCTGCAGACCCGTCAGCCGTGTCGGTGAACGGGCGCCACCGTGGACCAATTGCACGATGCCACCGGCGCCGGCGTCGGCGATGGCGGTGGCGAGGGCGGTGAGGGCTGCGCGCTGACGATCGCGGTCGGCGTCGTCGTCCATCGCCGCGAGGCTGAGCTGTCCGTCAAAGGCTTTGCCCTGCCACGACACAAAGGCAGCGCAGGTCTCGACCAGGCCGAAGCCACCGCGGGCTCGTCGCACCAGCCAGCGGACCTCCTCTGGGAGCAGGGCACCGTCGTCGGCACTTTGGCCGTTGGTCAGGGGGGCCAGGGCCAGGCGATTTTTCAGGGTCAGGCCGCAGCGCAGCGTGAGGGGAGACAGCAGGTCCATCTCCCCGGGGTACTGCGACAGCCCGTCGAGGTCGACGGCTTCGACGGCTGCGACGGCTTCGAATGGGTCGGTTGGCACTGCATCGTCGCTGGCGACGATGGGCGGCGTCTCAGGTCGGTGGTGGCGGGGGCCGGGGCACCGTGGCGGCGGCGACGGCGAGCACGACGCAGGCGACTGCCGGCACCAGCAGGGTGTTGATGCCCACGCTGGCGAAGGTCAGTGCGCCGCCCACGCCCCCGACCAAGAAGCCGCCGACCAGCATCGTTTGGAGGCGGAAGCGCGGTGCGTCCAACCCGCGTCCACGCACGACGGCGCCGATGGTCAGGCCGATGTCGGTGACGAGGCCGGTGATGTGCGTGGTGCGCACGACGGCGCCGCTGACGCGGGTGGCGAGGCCATTTTGCAGGCCAGCGGCGATGGCGGCGATGTTTTCGCCCAGCCGCTGGCCTTGCGACAGCAGCAGCCACGCCAACGCCAACAGCAGCGCCTCGATCAGCAGGGCCAGCCCATAGCGGCGGCCCTGGTGGACTTCGCCGCCGTGGACCAGGGCCCCGGCGATGACGGCGCCGCCGAGAAACGAGCCGACGATGCTGCCCGCGGCGACCGTGGCGGCGACGTCGCCGCGGGCTGCGGCTGCGGTGGCCATGCTGGCGATGCCGGTGACGTGGGTGATGGCCTCATGGAACACACCAAGAAGGCCGACGGCGTTGGTCCAGCCGGCCACCCCACATAAAGCCACCCCCGCGGGCAGCGCCCATTTCGGTGCATGCTGCATCGACGACCAGCATACGCCCAGGCGTGACCGAGTCTACGCGTCACTCGTCGGGGCGCATCGATGACGTCGTCAGCAGCCAGCGTGGCTCAGGCCAGGGCCCGGTGCAGGGCATCGGCGATGCGCTCGGCCATCGCGCGGATGGTGCCGGCGTCGTCGCCCTCGATCATGACCCGGGCCTTCAGCTCGGTCCCCGAGTAGCGCACCAACACCCGGCCGCCGCTGCCCAGCGTGGCTTCGACCTCGGCGATGACGGCCTGCACCGTTGGCAGCTCGTCGAGGGGGACCTTCTTGTTCACCCGCACATTGATCAGCTCCTGGGGCGAGGGCTCAAAGATGCCGGCCAACGTCGACAAGGGCTGACCGACCCGCAGCATGGCGGCGACGATGGCGAGGGCTGCGACGGTGCCGTCGCCGGTGGTGGCGTGGTCGAGAAAGACCACGTGCCCGCTTTGTTCGCCGCCCAGGTTCAAACCTTGATCCCGCATCCGCTCGACGACGTAGCGGTCGCCGACCTGCACGCGATCGACGCCGATGCCGACCTTGTGCAGGGCCCGCTCCAGGCCGACGTTGCTCATCACGGTGGCGACGATGCGGTCGCCGTGCAGACCTCCCTGGCTCTTGAGCTCGCGGGCGCAGATGGCCATGACGGCGTCGCCATCGACGATGCGGCCCATGTCGTCGACGATGATGACGCGGTCGGCGTCGCCGTCGAGGGCGACGCCGAGGTGGGCGCCTTCGGCAACGACGGTCCTGGCCAACAGCTCGGGGTGGGTCGAGCCGCAGCCGTCGTTGATGTTGGTGCCGTTGGGGTCGGTGCCGAGCTCGACGACCTCGGCGCCCAGCTCACGAAAGACATGGGGGGCGGTGGCGTAGGCGGCGCCGTGGGCGCAGTCGACGACGATCTTCAAGCCCTCCAGCGTCAACGACGATGGAAACGTCGCCTTGAGGTGGACGATGAAACGGCCTTTGGCATCGTCGATGCGGGTGGCGCGACCGATGTCGCGGCCGGTGGGCTGGTATTTGTCGAGGCGATGGGGCTCGAGGATCAAGCGCTCCAGTTCCTCCTCGATGGCGTCGTCGAGCTTGAAGCCATCGTGGCCGAAAATCTTGATGCCGTTGTCCTGATACGGGTTGTGGCTCGCCGACACCACGACGCCGGCGTCGGCGCGCATCGAGCTGGTGATGAACGCGACGCCCGGCGTGGGCAAGGGCCCCGTCAGCATGACGTCGGTGCCCATCGACGTGATGCCGGCGCAGATGGCCTGCTCGATCATGTAGCCCGACAGCCGCGTGTCTTTGCCGATGACCACGCGACCCCGGTGGGGCGTCGACGTCGGCAGCAGCGTGGCGTTGCCCGGGCTGGTGGCCAGCGTCGGCCCGCGACCAAGCCTCCCGGTGCCCACCATGAACGCCAGGGCTCGACCGGTCCGAAACGCGATGTCCGCCGTCATGGGGTGGCGGTTGGCCTCGCCACGAATGCCGTCGGTGCCAAAGAGCTGTCGAGCCATGCGTCAATCCCTGGGTGGCTGAGCTGAACCTGTTCGGCGTCTGTCGACGACGTTCAGGACTTCCGGGTCGCCTTCTTGGTCGGCGTCTTCTTGGTCGGCGTCTTCTTGGTCGGCGCCTTCTTGGTCGGCGTCTTTTTGGTCGGCGCCTTCTTGGCCGTCGCCTTCTTGGCCGTCGCCTTCTTGGCGCGTGCCTTCTTGGTCGGCGTCTTCTTGGTCGTCGCCTTCTTGGCCGTCGCCTTCTTGGCCGGTGCCTTCTTGGTCGGCGTCTTCTTGGTCGTCGCCTTCTTGGCCGGCGTCTTCTTGGCCGGTGTCTTCTTGGCCGTCGCCTTCTTGGCCGGTGCCTTCTTGGCCGGTGCCTTCTTGGCCGGTGCCTTCTTGGCCGGTGCCTTCTTGGCCGGCGCCTTCTTGGCCGGTGTCTTCTTGGCCGGTGCCTTCTTGGTCGGTGCTTTTTGGGCCGGCGCTTGCGTCGTTGCCGTCATCGTCGTCGTCGTTGCTGCGTGTGCCGCGGTGGCCGTCGGCGGCGTGGGAGCGGCAGGCGAGGCCACCGGCGCTTCGGCGGTGGTCGACGTCGTCGTGGTCGAGTCGGGGTTCGCGGCCTCGGCAGCCTCGGCGGCCTCGGCGGCGGCGACGGCCTTCTGCCGCTTCACGATGGCCTTCTCGTGTTCTTTGACCTCGTCGAGCAGGGCGTGAACGCGGGCGGCGCGCTCGGAACTTTCGTCGAGGACGAACGTCAGTTGGGGCGTGTTGCGCAGGCGGATCTTCTGACCGACCTCGTAGCGCAGCGCACCGCGCTGGGTGTTGAGGCCGTCGATGGCCCCCTTCTTTTGGGCGTCAGAGCCAAACACCGACACCCAGATTTTGGCGTGGGTGAAGTCCGAGGTGACCTCGACGCCGCGGACAGTGACGAAGCCGGGCAGGGGGTCGCGCAGGCCGCGCACGAGGCGCTCACTGATGACCTTCTGGATTTCTTCGGCGACGCGAGAGGTGCGAATGGACATGGGGCAGGTTCAAGCAGACAGCGACGACAACGGCAACCACGGCGTCGGAAAGAATGCCGCCGTCACCCACGCGGGGCACGCCAATGGATGGTTGGCACGGCCATCGCGTCGTCGTCGACGGCCTCGACAAAGGCGTCAAGCGAGACCAGACGCCCTTCGTCACCGCGGCCCAGCAGCCACAAGAAATGCCCCAGCAGGGCCTCGACGGGCCGGTTGCCAAGCACCGTGCGCAACAGGCCCGGGGCCTGGGGGCTGCGCTTGCTGAGGCGGTGGCCGTGCTCGTCGACCAGCAGGGGCAGATGGGCAAAGGCCGGTGGCGCGTACCCCAGGGCCCGGTGCAGCAGGGCCTGGCGAGGGGCCGACGACAAGAGGTCCCGGGCTCGACAGACCTCGGTGACCCCCTGCCAGGCGTCGTCGACGACCACGGCGAGTTGGTAGGAAAACAGCCCGTCCCGTCGACGGACCACGATGTCGCCGACCTCGGCGACGACGTCTTGCCGGAGCGGGCCGCACAGGCGGTCGACGATGACCGGGGCGTCGCCTGAGTGCCGGGCGAGCGCCACCATCGCATCCATGCGAACCCTGAGCGCGACGTCGGTGGCGTCCAGGGGCAGACCCAGGTCCCGGCAGGTGCCGGGGTAGGCAGGGCCGTCGTCGCCGACGTGCGGGGCCGAGGCCAGGCGGGCGAGCTCCTTGCGGCTGCAGCGGCAGGCGTAGACGAGGCCAAGCTCCACCAGGTGTCCCAGCGCCGCCTCGTAGGCCGCAGTGCGACGGGACTGCCACACGACGCCGTCGACGACGGCGCGCTGGGCCTCGATGTCGTTGGCAGCAGGCACAAAAGAATCAAAATGCAGACCGAGGGCCATGGTGTCTTCGACCATGGCGGCGGCAGCGCCGGGCATGACGCGGGGGGTGTCGAGGTCCTCGATGCGCAGAAAACAGCGGCCCTGCTGTCGCTTCGCCCGGGTGTACGTCAACAGCGCCGCCAGGGCATTGCCCACATGCAGCCATCCGGTGGGAGACGGGGCGTAGCGCAGCACTGGCGTCGACGTCGACATATGCGCGGCTCCGGATCAACCGCCGATGACGATGACGCAGGCAGTGCTGCAGCCGTTGTCATCGATGGTGTCGCCGTCGTCGCAGGATTCGGGGGGACTTTGTGCGACGCCATCGCCGCAGAAGGGGCCGCGCGTGAGGCAGCCGGGGGCGCAGCCGTTGTAGGCGCTGTTGTTGACGCCGTCGTCACAGGCTTCGCCGGCTTCGACGACGGCATTGCCGCACACCGGCCCCACCGGAGTCTGCCCCTGGCAGTCCAGGGCGCAAGAGCCCGGCCGACCGTTCAGGCGGCCGTCGTCGCACGCCTCTTGGGGGGCGCTGAGGTCGCCGTCGCCGCAAAACGGCGCCCGTTCGCAGGTGGCGGTGCAGCCGCCGTAGCGGCCGTCGTTGTCGACGACGCCGTCGTCGCAGCCTTCGTCACCGACCACGACGCCGTCGCCGCAGTCGCCCTCGCAGCGGGTGCGGGGCGGAAAAAACCCCGCCAGCGTGAGCTTGTATTGCGAGCCCACGGTTTGGCGTTCGGCTTGAAACACCGCCGCCTCGTACACGCCGCCGGGCACCAACTCGAAGGCGGCCTGGTTGGCGGCGTTGATGGTGACGGCGCCGTCGACGGGGCCGTGGATGCCGCCGATGTCGACGGCGAGGTGGCCGTTGATGAAGACCCAGACGTCGTCATCGCCGAAGAACGACAGGGTGATGGCCTCGCCGGTCCAGGTGAACCAGAAGCGCAGCTCGCTGGTGAAGTGAAAGTTATGACCGTTGTCGCGGGGCTGTTCGGTGCCGGCGGCGACGAAGCCACGGCCGTCGAGGGGGAAGAACGCACGGTTTTCAAACACGTAGGTCGAGTCGGGTTGGCGCACCAGGGTCAGCGTGTCGCCGACGGTGACATTGACGCCGTCGACGTCGGTGTACCATTGGCTGAAGCGGGCCTCATCGGTGGTGGAGGTGGTGCGTCCGCTGGCGGGGCCGTACTGGGGCTTGCGTCCGATGGAGTCCCACCGTGGCTCGACGATGCCGGCTTCGCTGCCGGAACCAATGGCGTCGTTGCAGGCGGCGGGGGGCGTGGCGCTGCGCTGGAAATCGCAATGGCCACCGTCGAGGTCGCGGCCGCGGAAGTCGCGATAGACGATGGGGATGACCTGGGTCGGGGGCGGGTCATCCTCGATCAGGGTGCAGACAAAGCCCGGCTCAAAGACGCAGCTGGCGCTGCAGCCGTCGCCGCCGCTGCGGTTGCCGTCGTCGCAGTCTTCGCCGACAAAGACGGCGCCATCGCCACACACCGGCGTGCAGACGCCACCGCTGCAGACGGGCTCGAGTTGGCAGTTGGCACAGCCGTCGCCGATCAACACATTGCCGTCGTCGCAGGATTCGTCGCCCTCGGCGACGGCGTCACCGCATACGGTTTCGCGACAGGTGCTGGGGGCTCCGGTGCAGATGAAGCCGCCGGCCACGCCGCAGGCCTCGCAGCCGTCGCCGTCGAGGGCGTTTTCGTCGTCGCAGCCTTCGTCGCCGTCGACCAGGCCGTCGCCGCACACCACCGGATGGCACAGGCTGGGGGCGCCGACGCAGACAAAGCCCTCGCTCGTCACACACGCCTCGCAGCCATCGCCGTCGAGGTCATTGTCGTCGTCGCAGTCTTCGTCGGCGGTGATGACGCCGTCGCCGCAGATGCCCGGCTCACCCTCACCCTCACCCTCGCCCTCGCCCTCGCCTTCGCCTTCGCCTTCGCCTTCGCCCTCGCCCTCGCCCTCGCCCTCGCCCTCGCCCTCGCCCTCGCCCTCGCCC
>CAJBHN010000060.1 GCA_903952805.1 uncultured Myxococcales bacterium
ATCTACGTCAATGGTCGTCGACATCAGGCCTCTGGCCGCCTCTCGACGTCAACGGCAGCAGCAGGGTGCCAGTGGAATCCATCGACGCGCCGGCACGTCGAGCATCAATGGTGCGCGCCAGTTCCCGCACGGTGCGCGCTGCCATCAGCGCCGACAACGCGACCTCAATCCCGAGTTGGTCCGAGAGTCGCCGCACGACGACAGCAGCTTTGAGGGAGTGGCCACCGTAGGCAAAAAAACTGCGGGTGACCGAGATGTCGTTGCGCCCCAGCACGTCGGCCCACACCGACGCGACCATCCGCTCGGTGGACGTGTCGGGGGCTGTGAAGACGTCGTCGACGACGACGCGCGGCAGTGCTCGCTTGTCGATTTTGTCGTTGGCCGTCTTGGGCAGGGCGGCGATGGCCACCACGCGTGCGGGGACCATGGCTTCGGGGAGGCGCTTCAGTAAAGCCGCAATCAGCGTGGCCTCGTTGATGCTGGCAGGACTCACATACGCAATCAGATGCTGGCCATCGACGACGACGGCGCATTCCGATGCACCCTCGGCCATGATGGCGCCTTCGACTTCACCGGGCTCGACCCGCAGACCGCGCAGTTTGACCTGATCATCCTTGCGGGCCAGCCATTCCAGCTGCCCATCGGGCCACAGGCGGACGATGTCGCCGGTGCGATACAGCCGAGTTGACCGCCGAGGCCCGCCACTGCCGTCGACGAGATCGTGGCTGACGAAGGCCTGCGCCGTCAGTTCTGGCGAATTGAGATACCCATCGGCCAGTCCTGGACCAGACACCACCAACTCACCAGGCTCGAGGACCGGCACTGGTTCCAGCTGTTCGTCGACGACGCAGCAATGCACATGGGGTGCAGAATGACCGATGGGCACCCGATGTTCCGTCGGGTGGTCGGCGCCTGGAACCACCCAGGCCGTCGAGAAGACGGTCGATTCCGTGGGGCCGTATTCGTTGACAAGCATGGCACCACAGTGCGCGTGGTGCTTGTCAATGAGCTGGGTGGTGAGTCTCTCGCCGCCCACAATGACAAACTCGAGCGAATGCATCGGCTCGGCGGTCGCGGGGCAGGCGTCGAGGATAGCGCTCCACAAGGCCGGCACTGCCGACGTATAGGTGATGCGCCGATGATGGATGGCCTGGCGAATCAGGACGGGATCGCGGCGTGCCTGCTCGTCGAGCACATGCATGCTCCCGCCGGTGGTCAATGACCAAAAAACGGTCTCGACGCTGCCATCAAAGAAAAACGGCGCCAACAGCAGCGAGCGGTCCACGTGGGGAAAACCCAAGGCGTCGCGAGCTTGTTGCTGGCACATGACGGCGTCGTGGGAGACGACGACTCCCTTGGGAGTACCGGTGCTACCCGAGGTGAAAATGGCGTAGGCAGGGTCGCTGCCGGTCCCAGGAATGTCGAAGCCGGAGTCATCGAGGTCTGCGCAACAGGCGGCGACCCGGACATCAACCTCGTTGTCGTCCAGCACCATGCTCAGACGGGCCTGGTCAACGATGGCCTCTCGACGCCTGGGCGGGGCGGCGGGGTCGATGGGCACATAGGCTGCTCCGGCAAACAAGACCCCGAAAATGGCTTCAATGGTGCTCAGTGGACTCGTGCAGCTGACGCCGACGAAATCGCCGGGCCCCACGCCTTGCTGACGCAAGCTGCGGGCGACAGCGCGCACGCGACGAAGCGAGTCGGGCCGACCCACGA
>CAJBHN010000061.1 GCA_903952805.1 uncultured Myxococcales bacterium
ACCGCTGCCGTCAGCCTGTCCGCCGCCGGAGCTGGAACCGCCGACGCCGTCACCGCCGCCGCCGTCACCGCCGCCGCCGTCACCGCCCCAGTCGCCGCCGCCGCCCTCGCTCCGCCACGAGCCACTCCAGGACGCTGAAACTGCCGACGATGACGACGCCACGGTCCGATCATCGAAGGGGCGGGTGGGCCGGGGGCGGGGTGGGCGCTCGCCGCGGAAGATCTCCAGGTCGCCGTTGTGAAAGAAGGCCGCGCCGCAGCCAACGCACACCAATGGCACGACGTCACGCAGCCGGGGGGCCGCCAACATTCGGGCGCAGGCCGGGCACCCCTTGGTGGTGGGATGGCCCTCGGCGAGAGCCTTCACGATCTCGCGCTCCACCCCAAAGCGCTCCAGCTCCACCTCAAACGACGACGGCGACAACAGCACGCCGAGACAGACGCCGCAGCGCCGGTCGTCCCCGGTGAAGGGGGCGAGGGCTGCGCCGTCGACAGGACAGGTGTCTCTGGTGACCGGGCGGAGCATCGTCGTGATCGGAGACGTTGGTGCCGGCATCGATGGCAGCACCGGCGGCGGCAACCCACGACGCCAGGCGTCGTCACCATGGAGGGCATCGTAGCTCCGACGGATCGTCACGATGAGCGCGCTGGCGACAGCCACGCCAATGACGGCTACGGCTGGCATCACCACCCGGGGGGAAAACAAAACGGCGAACAGCAGCAGCAGCGAGGTGAATATGCCGCCGATCAGACCCGCAAAGACCTGACTCTCAACGGACAGGTCACGCCACTTCAAGCGAAGTCTCCGTCGAGGGGGAAAGAGTCGAGGTGGAAAGCGTCGAGGGGGAAAGCGTCGAGGGGCAGCTTCGGCCAGTCAGGACACAGCGTCAAACGCCGAGGCGCAGGCCGCCTTCGAGCTCGTCAGCTGGTCGCAAGCAGCATCACGCCGCTGCAGGTGAAACGGGGTTCTGCAGTTGGCATCCCACCTGCCATGCCCGCTCTGCTCGCAATTTCCCTCGCACTCAACGTGGTCGTGCTTGTCCCGGTCTGCATCGGCTTGATCCGCAATGCGACGTGGGTCGACCACGCCTTGGGCCCGCGGCAGCCCGCGCGCCAAATCCTGCTGGCGGTCTACCTCAGCATCTTGTTGCTCTCGCTGCTGTTGCTGCTGCAGCCACGACCAGACGCTGCATTTGGGCTCCTCGCTGCCCAAGTTATCTACAAAGTCATCAGCCCGTGGAGCGTGGGCACGTGGCGCAACCCGGTGGTCCTGTCGAACCTGGCCATCGCCGCCGTCCACGCCGTGACCATCGCCTCGCTGTGGCGTGCGTGAGAGAGCCGGCAGCAGGCCCGCACTGTGTGCAGTGTTCATATGGCGTGATGCGCTCGCAGCGATGACGAGGCGCATGTCGATCTCACGGTATTGGTCCGCAGACGCCGGTGGCGTCGAGGACGGCGGCTCGTCGACCATGTCCATCGCCGTGAGCGTGACGTGTAAGCAAACCGTGAGCCGCACGAACCGAGCCTCGGCACAGCGGCGCCCACCTTCGATGCGCGCGAAGTCGTCTGGATGTGGCTACCGTTCGGCTTCGACTTCGAGCAGCGACAGATACGCGAACTGTCCTTCGGCGACGTCGACGTCAATCAAGATCTGCCCCCAGGCGTCGGCGACAACGCCGCTGGCCACCGCGACGACGCTGACGTTGGCGTCGGAGCCGTCGGCGCCGACTCCGGCGCCGCTGGTGACCAGCTCGAGTGACACTGGCCGACCTGCGCCGCTGACGAGGTAGCGCGTGACGCGCCGCTCGTCCCGCGTGCTGCGGCTGCCAAAGAGGCGCACGGTATGGCGCGCGCCCGGCCGGAGGCCCGTGAGCGCGAGGCCCCCGGGATCGTCGGGGTCGACGCCGACGAAGAAGAAGTCGCTGGTCGCCTCAGCCACAGCCATCGTGCCGAGTCGGGCGCCGTCTGGGTGGAGCAGCCCGCCGTTGCGCAGGCCGTTGGCGCGGAAGCCACCCGTGATGACGACGGCGACGTCGCTGGCGCTGCCCGTGGTTGTCACCAGCGCGCGCAGCGCTTCGCCGGCGAGGACCTGCTCGTTGCCATGGATGCCCGACCACTCGTTCCAATGGATGCCGAATCCGTCGACGGCGGGGGCACCGATGCCATCGACGCCGTCGTCGGGACCGAGGTCGACGCGGACGAGGCTGCCGGGGGGCAGCCCCGACGTCGGCGCAGGCCGCGGCCGCAGCGGCAGCCCGGCGATGGCGTTGACGATGGTGCTCGTCCACAGCGCATAGCCCTGGGTCGACAGATGGATGCCGTCGGCGACGAACAGCGCTGGATCGGGAGGGTCGCCGGTGGCGAACAGCGCCGTCGGCATGTCGATGTAGCTCAGTGACGGGTGCTGCGCAGCGTCGGCGGCGACGGCGTCGTTGACGGCCGCAGCAACATCCCAGCGGTCGGCGCGCGCCGGCACCGGCGTGATGCCGACGAAAAAGATCGGGGTCGGCCCTTGAGCCGTGAATACGCGTTGCACGACGCAGCGCCAGGCATCGACCACCTCGGTGGCCGCAAAGCCATCGGCCACGTCGTTGGTGCCGGCGAAGAGCAGCACGGCCGACGGATGCGCACGCACGATCACGTCGTCAGCGGAGGCGGCGACGTCGGCCAATCGGGCGCCACCGAAGCCCCGTTGCACGACCCCCCACGGCGACAGTGCTGCAAAGGCCGTCGGCCAGCGCCGCATGCTCGAACTCCCCACCGCCACGATTTGCCCCGGCGGCGGCGCTTGCGCGGCATCGGCGGCGCGCCAGCGGGCGATGACGTCGCCAAACGGGCGACCCGCCGTCGAGATGCCGGCGCACGCATCGTACGACCACGGCAACCTCGTTTCGCCCTCGCCCTCTCCCTCGCCCTCTCCCTCGCCCTCGCCCTCGCCC
>CAJBHN010000062.1 GCA_903952805.1 uncultured Myxococcales bacterium
CCGTGGCCGCGCTTGGGGCCGCAGGCGGGTTTGTTGGTGTAGTAGCGGGTCGCGTTGAAGGCGTAGGAATCAAAGGCCACTGGACCGGTGAGCAATTGGCCCGCGTAATAGGCGGTGATCATGCCAAAGCTGGAGTAGGCGCCGCCGTCGATGTCGATGTCGCTCTTGACCGCCAGCAGCTTGCCGCTCGTGTCGGCGCCGACGGTGAAGTGCATCTTCATCGGGTGACGACCGCGGTGGGCGTAGAAGACCTCCTCGCGGGTGTAGAGGAGCTTGACGGGCCGACCGGTGATCATCGCCAGCTTGGCGACGACGAATTCCAACGTGAACGGCTCACTCTTGCCGCCGAAGCCGCCGCCGACGGGAGGCTGGATCACGCGGATGCGGCTCTCCTCAAGGCCCAGCACATGGGCCAGATCCCGGTGCACGTAGTGCGGGGTCTGCGTCGACGTGATGACCGTCAGCACGCCGCGCTCGTCGACCATGCCGATGGCGCAGTGGGGCTCGATGGGAGCGTGGGTGGTGCCCTGGAAGAAGAAGTCCTCGTCGATGACGACGCCAGCGTCGGCGCAGGCCTTGAGGTTCTTGTCGACGTCGCCAAACGCGAGTTCGACGCCCTTGGTGATGTTGCCCTTCTTGGCGAAGACGTTGACCTTGGTGTCGGCGTCGTTGCCCGTGACCTTGGCCGTGTCTGTGTCGAGGATGGCCGGCAGGGGCTCGTAGGTGACGACGATGGCCTTGACGGCGGCGTTGGCGGTTTCTTCGTCGATGGCGCAGACGGCGGCGACGGCATCGCCGACGTATTTGACGTCGTCGACGGCGAGGGCGGTCTCGTCCTTGGTCCAGGGGATGATGCCGTATTTGGCTGGCAAGTCCCGACCGGTGATGACGGCGAAGACGCCCTCCATCGCGAGGGCCGCCGCGACGTCGACGTTGACGATGCGGGCGTGGGCCTGGGTGGAGCGCTTGAGCTTCGCGTGGATCATGCCCGGGAAGCGAAGGTCATCGGCGTATTGGGTGCGGCCGGTGGCCTTGTCGGCGCCGTCGATCTTGCGGCGACGTTCACCGATGCCGTGCGTGCCTTCCTGACGACGAGAGGCGGCGTCTTCGAAGGTATTGCCATGGGCGAAGAACGGGGTCTTGGGGCTGATGTCGTTGCTGCGGCTCACAGGCCACCGTCCTTGGGCGCGATGGTCAGACCACCACCGTGGGGGGCCGCCGGAAACGGCGAGGTGGCGACGGCGCCATCGCGCATGGCCCGGTAGGCGGCGTCTACGTCGGCGCCGGCGCTGGCCGCCAACAACACGGCCTCAAGGATCTTCGTGTAGCCCGTGCAGCGGCACAGATTGCCGCTGAGGGCGTCGCGGATCTCGTGGATGGTGGGCCTGGGCGTCTCGTTGAGCAGGGCCTTCGCCGACAACATCATGCCGGGCTGGCAGAAGCCGCATTGCAGGGCGCCGCAGGCGTCGAACGCGTCCTGGACGACGTCGAGCTTGCCCTTGTGGGCGAGGCCCTCGATGGTCGTGACGGGCTCGCAGACCGCACCGGCGATGGTCAGGCATGACAGCACGGGCTGGCCGCCGACGAGGACGGTGCAGGCGCCGCAGTCCCCCTTGTCGCAGCCCTGCTTGGTGCCCGTGAGGCCCAGGCCGTAGCGCAGCACCTCGCACAAGGTGTGGTGCTGGGGAGCGGCGACGTCGTGGACCTCGCCGTTGACCGTCATGGTGAGAAGGGCCGACTTTTTCTGTCCCATGGGGGTTGGTTAGAACCCGCCGCCGTCGTCGTCAAAGCCAGAAGCAGCGCCACCCGGGTCCATGTAGGCCATTATCGCACCATCACCGATATCCCTTGGCCTGCAGCTCAAAGAGGCGGGCGTAGCGCCCTCCCAAGGCCACCAGCTCGTCGTGGCTGCCCTGTTCGACGATGCGGCCGCCGTCGAGGACCAGGATGCGGTCGGCCATCCGCACCGTCGAGAAACGATGGGAGATGAGGATGGCGGTCTTGTCTTTGGCAAGATCCCGCATCTTTTCGAAGAGCTCAGCTTCGGCGGCGGCGTCGACGGCAGCCGTGGGCTCGTCGAGGATCAACACGTTGGCGTCGTCGCGCATGAACGCGCGGGCCAGGGCCAGCTTCTGCCATTGTCCCCCAGACAGCTCGGTGCCCTTCTCAAACCAGCCGCCGAGCATCTGGTCCTTGCCGCCGGCGACGTCGACGACGCCCTCGGCGCCAGCCATGGCGATGGCGCGGTCGACGGCGGCCACGTCGTCGAGGCGGTCGACATCGCCGACGCCGACGTTTTCGGTGATGGTGAACTGGTAGCGGACGTAGTCTTGGAACACGGCGCTGAAGCGGCGGCGCAACGCCTTGGGGTCGAGGTCGCGCAGGTCAACGCCTCCGTAGGAGATGGCGCCGTCGGTGGGCTCGTACAGGCGCAACAACAGTTTCACGAGGGTGCTCTTGCCGGCGCCGTTTTCGCCAACAAGGGCGATCTTTTCGCCGGGTTGAATGACCAGCGAGATGTCGTCGATGACGACGCGGTCCTCACGCCCGGGATAGGCGAAGCGGACGTGGTCGAGGGTGATGGGCTGTGGGCCAGCAGGCAGCGATGTGGCAATGCCGCCGCGCGGGCGTTCGCCAGGAGCCTCGACGCTCAAGAAGACAAACAGGTTGGACATGAAGAGGGCGTCTTCGACGATGCCGCCCATGGCCCCGAGAATCGCCTGGAAACTGGCCTGACCCTGGCGAAACGCCACCAGCGCAAACGTCATATCGCCAAGGGTGATGGTGCCGAGGGCCGCGCGCTCGGCGACCATGGCGTAGCAGGCGTAGAAGGCAGCAACGGCGACGAGGCCCAACAGCACGCCCCACACGGCCCGCCGACGAGCCAAGCGGAGGTCCTGGGCCACGATGGTGTCAAAGAGTTCAGTAAAGCGGCCCAGCACCATGGGACCAAGCCCAAAGAGCTTCACCTCTTTGACGCTGCTGTCCCGGGTGAGGATCCATTCGAGGTAGTTGAGACGTCGGCCCTCGGGAGCGCGCCACGTGAGCACCCGAAACGACTCACCGGCAAAGCGCAGCTCGGACAGAAAAGACGGCAGCGTGGCCACAAACAGGATCGGCAGAGCCCAGGGGGCGATGGTCACGATCAGCACCGCATACGTCGACAGTGTGACGACGTTCTGCTCGATGCCCAACCCCTGCATCGTCAGGTTCAGCGGCCGACGGTCGGCCTCGCGACGGGCGTTTTGCATCTTGTCGTACAGGGCCGAATCCTCGAAATGCCGCAACTCCAGATTCAGCGCTTTATCGAGGACGCGCACCGACAGCGACCTCTTCAAGCGGGTCGCAATGGTCTCCTTCAGCAGCCCTTGACCACGACCCAGCATGGTTTGGAGCACCACCATGCCCAGTTCGAGCATGACCGCCGACACCACCCGATCCCGCGCCGCGACGTCGCCAGCCTGGGCCAGCACCACACCGTCAACGATGAGCTTGGCGACCCAGGCGATGGCAGCGGGCACCAGGGCCTGGCCGAGGGTCACCCCCACGACGGCCAGCAAGGCCATCGGGGCCGCCGACCACAACAGCCGCACCGTCGGCGGCACCGTCTTGAGCACCAGGCGGAGTTGCTCAACGCGGGTCCCACGCTCGGCGGCGCGTTGAGCGGAAGGATGAGCGGGTTGGCTGGCCATTGGCTGGCACCATAGCGACCCGCCACCGATCTGCGTCGAACACGTTGATGACCCACAGTCGCGCGCCGAGGCCGGCAACCATCACGACGTCAGGGTCTGGCTTCGACCGCTCCAAGGACGACGAGTTCGCCAAGGGTGCTCTTGGCCTCGGCCCTCACGAAGGCTTCATCGCGGCGCACCGTTGACAGCCGCAGCTCGTCAACGCGACCGCGCATCACATTGTTCAACTCCTGGGCGGTGCCGATATCGAAAAATCGCACCGTGAAGGGCACGGTCTGCGTGGCCACCTGGGCCCTGCGTACGCCGTTGACGTAGAGTTCGACCGACGCGGCGTTCCACGTCGCTGTCACGTGCTGGAAAACGGCGGGATTGATGACGCCCGTCGCCGACGCGACGAAGTTCACGGGTGCCGGCAGGGGATTGGCTACGGCCGGCCGCGGAGGATTCGTCGGTACCGAAAAGCCGATGCTGTCGGCGACGCCGACGCCGTTGTTGAGCGTGCTGGCGACACTCAGGTGCAATGTGCGCTGGTCGAAGCCGACGCTGCGGGGCGCGTTGCCATCGGTGAAAAAGACCGCCTGGCCGACGCTGAGCGTGCCGCCCGCTCCTGAGCGGGGACCGAGCAACACCGACATCGAGCCCTGGTTGGTCGTGATGCCGAAGGGGTTGGCGCCACCAATCTGATTGATGTCGGTGGTGTCGTCGATGACGGCGAAGTTGCTGCCCGTCAAATCCAGGCCCCGTCCCACCGCAGCCTCGTCCGTCCGCAAGCCATCAACGAATCCCACGCCGCCAACGCGACTGTTGAGGCCGGTGCGCAATTCGGGCAGCCGGATGTCGGCAGCGGGGTCATCGAAGTGCCAGGCCGCGGCATAGCTGGAGAACACCTGTGCGCCCGACGATGTCTCGGTATTCACGGCTGACCCGAAATAAAGCCAGATATGCTCCCGCTCGGTGCTCGGATTAAAGGCACCGGGCTTGACCCAAAAGAGGGCTTCATCGTCGAGGGCAATCCCGTTGCGAAATGCCTGACGCTCATGCGTCAGACGCACGGGCGACGCGCCGCGCTGGTCGAAGAACGCCACATCGCGACCGGTAATCAACATGTCGTCAAAATCGATATCGGCGCCACGCAGTCGCACCAGCACCGGCAGGTCGACGACGGCGACGTCGGGCGCTTCGACGTCGCACAAACTGAGGGGGACGCGGAACGGGAACGCGGCATCGGCCCACGGCGCCGTCAACCCTTCGCCGCAGCCAATGCTGACCTCACCCTCACCCTCACCCTCACCCTCGCCATCACCCTCGCCTTCGCCCTCGCCTTCTCCCTCGCCTTCGCCCTCGCCCTCGCCCTCACCCTCGCCCTCGCCGGCCCGCTGATCCGGCTGACAGAGGCCCCCGGCGCAGCGCTCGCGTCCTGGACAATCGCCGTCGACGTCACACGGTTCGACTGAGCCTGCAAAGAGCAGGGTGCAGCTGCTTGCCGTCGTCATCATGGCCGCCAACAGTGTCCAGATCCGCAAGTCGATGACCGGGCGCTTCATGGAAATCAGTGTACCGCTCCAACGTACAAACACCCTGCACCGGCCCGAATGCTATGTGTCCGATCAAGAGGTTTTGTTGAAAGACATCTTTGGAAAAGTTGCCGGTTTGAAAGCCAGCCAAGTGCGCCGCCTTGAGCGACTCAGCCAGCGCAGTGGCAGCAAGACCGCACTGTGTGAACCCGCTTTGGCCCGGGCCCTGACGGAATGCGCCGCCGACCTCGGCCGGCACGTCGGCGTGTTATTGGACCGAAAGGGAGGAGTCACCGACGTGATGGTCGGTGAAGCGACTCGCCTGTATCTTCCCGACATCGGACGGCTGCGGGCGGGACCCGGGCGGCTCCGAGGCCTGCGCCTGGTGGTGGCACGCCTGCCGCCGCGCGATGCGAACCGCGAATGGAATGTCGACCTCGACTTCATCACCGACCTCGAGCGGCTCAAGCTTGATGCCGTCGTCTCGATTGAAGCCAAGACAGGCGGCCCGGATGAAGGACTGCCCGGGCGGGTGGCCGTCGCCATGCTGGTGCCAGAGCCGGGTCACGGCGAGGCCCGCACCCGCATTGACCGCTGGCGCAGCATTCACGACGTCGACGTGGTTTTCGACGAGACCATTGAGGCCCTGGAGAGCGAGCTGGCTCGCCATAC